>JAISVD010000268.1 GCA_031271875.1 Spirochaetaceae bacterium
TCAGGGTTGTTACATCTTCCTTCAGAATCGTCACGTCTTCTTTCAGGGTTGTTACATCTTCCTTCAGAATTATCACGTCTTTTTTCAGGGTTGTTACATCTTCTTTCAGAGAGGTGATATCCCCTCTCATTATTTCCTGGCTCTGTTCTATCCGTTTCTGTCCGCACTTTAAATCGCCTACATCCTCTACGAGTATCTCAAGCATGGAAAGTATTTTTGTTTCTCCATTCATATCTGTCCCCCATTTTGATTATACCACTCAAGAGAGTTTCTGTCCCTCCTGTTATTATATTTATCGTTCATATCCCGCACTTTTCAGTAAAAGTTTCAGTAAAAGTTGGAAAAAAGTTCCGGCTGGTTTATACTGAAAGGCACAACGGTACATCCGTCCTACAAGCAGCAGGGGTTGCGGAACAAACTTCCGGACGGAAATAGTATTATAGAGGTGTCAATGAAAATCGAAATCATACAGGGTGATATAACAAAAGAGGAAACAGGGGCGATTGTGAATGCCGCCAATCCGGCGCTCGCCGGGGGCGGAGGCGTTGACGGCGCGATACACCGCGCTGCGGGACCGGAACTGTTGGAAGCGTGCAGAAAGATAATAGCCGAAATCGGGAAGTGTCCGCCGGGGGAAGCGGTCATCACAGACGGGTTCAGGCTGAAAAGCAGATATGTGATACACACGGTCGGCCCTGTATGGCACGGCGGCATCCGGGGGGAACGAGAACTGCTGGAGAACTGCTACCGGAACTGCATGAGACTCGCCGGGGAAAACGGCATAGAAAGCGTTTCCTTCCCCAATATCAGTACCGGGGTATACGGATTTCCCAAACAGGAGGCCGCCCGCATCGTGGGGGCCTTCTTCAAAGGACTAGCCGACAACGACTCCTCCTCTGTTAAAACCATCCGTTTTGTCTGTTTTGACAGGGAAAACTATACTTTATACAGAACAGAATTCGGATACGATTAGGGACACGCTCTGGGAGGAAATTCGGCATGGACACCTTTACTCTGGTAAGAACGGAACATCTGAACCACCACGGGAAACTGTTCGGGGGACAGCTCCTGAAATGGGTTGACGAATACGCCTGGCTTGCGGCGTCAAAGGATTTTTACGGCACTGTGCTGGTCACCCGCGCGATGGATAACAGCGAATTCAAATATCCGGTACCCAACGGAACGATCCTCCGTTTCCATATCAACCGCATCAGAACCGGAACAACCTCGGCCGCCTATTCGGTGGATGTATTCGCGGAGATGCAGGGATATAAAGAGGAACGGCTCATATTTTCCAACCGTGTCACCTTTGTGTCCGTAGACGAACTGGGCCGGAAGACGCCCCTCGGTTCCGGGACAGCCCCGGACTGAAGGATCCCTCAAGACCGTAGTCTGCCGGTACTACTCCACGGAAAAACTCACCGACACGGATTCACCGCCGCTGCTTACGGTCAGCAGATGCTTTCCCTGCTCATAGGGCAGATAAAACCGGAAAGGCCGCTGCACAGTATACGAGGCGTTGCCGTCATATTCAACAGACAGACTATCCTCCGCCCCCCCGATAACCTCCACAGGTATACCGGTCTGCTCTGCGGGGGTTCCGGGATGAAACAGGAAAACAAAGCCCTCCCGGGGGGTGACAATGTGCAGCTCCGAACCGGCGTGGTCGATATCCCCCTGTCTGGGGACGGAAAAGAACCAGCTCTGGTATTCGGCGGGATAGACCACAGAGGAGCGTCCGTTTTCCATCCGGTGCCAGGTACAATCGGGAAGAACCGTATCGCGGTGTACATATTCGGGGACAGAGGAGAGACAGGCTTCCGTGGGAGCCATGCCGGAAAGGGAACATACGGGCGTGAGGGAAAACTGCTCCGGGACGGGAAAGGATGGATCCCTGTCCCGCTGGAGAAAAACAAGCGTATCCCGTGCCACTGCCGCAGGGACAGAGCTTCCGGTTTTTCCGATGACCGTTTCTCCGGTAAAGTTGCCCATCCATACGGCAACGGAATAGAGCGGAGTGGCCCCAAGGGCGGTAATATTCTGGTATTGGTTGGCTGTCCCTGTTTTGAATATCGCCGGGAAAGGGGTTGAAAAATTTCTTCCCCCGCCGAAGGCGAGAACCCTCGCGTTTCTGTCGGAGAGAAAGGAACAGAGGATACGGGCGGTGTCCGCGGAGATAACCCGGAGCGGCCTCTCCCCGGAGCCACTCCCAGCGGAATCCTGCTTTGTCCACACCAGGGGAACCACTGTTCCGTCCCGTGGAAAAACGCTGAACCCGTGGACAAGTTCCGCGATGGTGACCGGCGCGTTGCCCAGAGCAAGCCCCAAGCCGGCATAATCTGCAGCATCCTCCAGTGACGCAAAACCGAGGGAGGAGAGAAAAGCCGTATAGTTTCGTATTCCCAGACGGTAAAGCAGGTAGACAGCGGGGATATTCAGACTCGACGCCAGCGCCTCCCGAAGGCGCACGGGGCCGTTGAAACGGTTGTTGAAATTCTGCGGAATATACACCTCTCCGGTACCGAAATTCATGGGGATGTCGGCGAGAAC
This sequence comes from Spirochaetaceae bacterium, assembly GCA_031271875.1. Taxonomy (GTDB): domain Bacteria; phylum Spirochaetota; class Spirochaetia; order Treponematales; family Treponemataceae; genus JAISVD01. The sequence goes on from JAISVD010000268.1 coordinate 2,551, forward strand.
ATCATGAGGCGCAAACCCGTTCTCCAGGGCCAGCGCGTACAGAAAAGGTTTCATGGCGCTTCCGGGCTGATTCCGGGTCAATACTCCGTCAATCTGCCCGGCGGCTTCGGCATTGTTGTAATCGGCGCTGCCGACCCACGCCAGAATCTCGCCGGTTCTGTTGTCCATAACGATTGCCGCACCGTTGGTCAGCCGGGATTCATAATACCTTGTCACGTTTGACGAAATCAGGTCTTCAATATATTGCTGGAGGGAGATATCCACAGAAAGTACCAGCTCACCCCGCGAAGCCCCTTCCATGGAAGAGCCTGAGAATTCTGTCAGTACATAACGGACAAAATGGGGCATCAGGAAGGGATAGGAAAAACGCTTCACCTGTTCCGAAGCATACCGCCAGTCATCTTCGGTGATAGAGAGCAGGCGCGGCTGCCTCCCTGCAGGAGGCGGCCGCTCTGCGGCAGCCTGATCCTCAACAAAGCGCGCATGGAGCTGCTTCGCCGCATTGATGCAGGCTTCGCTCTGATAGAGCGGATTGTATGCCGAAGGCCGACGGGGAATCACCGCAAGGCAGAACATCTGTGAGGGAGAGAGCATTGAAAGTCCGGAGGAGAAAAAAGTCCGCGCCGCGGAGGTTACCCCTTCAACCTGATAACCAAAGGGAATGGAGTTGAGGTAGAGCTCCAGAATCTCATCTTTTGAGAGCCGCATTTCAAGCCGCAGGGCGTTCCAGGCTTCGGCGATCTTCGCGCCTAAGGTGCGGGAGCGCGGCGGGGATATGATACGGGCAAGCTGCATGGTGATCGTGGAAGCGCCGCTCACCCGCCTGCCGCCGCGGATATTCTGGTACGCCGCCCGCAGTACCGCCCGGAGATCAATGCCCCGGTGACTGTAGAACCGCATATCCTCGGCGGCGATAAACGCCGCAGCCAGTTCAGGAGGGATCTCATTCAGCGGGGAAAACTCCCGCCTGAGGCCGTTATCGAGGGGAGGAATCTGAATCAGCTCCCTGTTGCGATCATAGAGGCGGAGACTGTAGGGCCGGTTTCTGAAGGCATCAAGTTCCCTGTAGGGCAGAAACCGGAGAAGCAGAAAGAACAGTACGGCGGCAAGAACAATACCCGCCGCAATAACAGCGGCGGGCCGGGTCTCTCTTTTTGGAGGGAGACCTCTTTTTTTCGCGCTATTCAATGGTGTAGAGAACTCCGCTTGTTCTTCCGAATATCTCCGGTTCGTACATACATTCAGCCTGAACCGGCGGCGTGGGATATACACCCCTGCGGGCGGTCCTGAACAGGAATTCTACAGTACGCTCCCCTTTGCTGAACCGGTTCCAGAAATACCGAACCTCATTATCCATGATCTCCTGATGACTTATCCCGGACCAATAGTATCCTTCATCCGAACCCTTCCGCAGGGAGCGCTCGTCGTGGGAAGCCGTGGTAGTAAACGCGGCGTTCAGCACCTCCGCCCCGGAGGGTATCGGTACCCGGAGCGCCATATAGGTTCTGTCACGGCCTGAGGAGACTTTTACCACTGCCCGGTAGGTTTTCCCGCTGACCAGCGCGCTGCCGGTGACCTCCTTCCCGGTATCGATGTCATATACCGCAAGATACAGACCCAGCCCCTCATCCCGGTAGCTCTGTAGTTCCGAGGGGAGCGCGTAGGCAAGGGAGACCGTGTAATGCATCGCCCCGGTACCCTCTCTGGTCACACTGAGGGGCAGCATGGTATCCCGTTCAAGACCGGAGAGAGGAGATTCCCTGAAGTCAAAGGCCCCGCTCACCGGTTTTGCCGCGACGCCTGCAAAATGGGCGGAGAGCAGCTCATTGCCGGAGAGGGATATGGTTCCCGTAACGTCGGTTGCGGTGAGGTTTTCAGCGCGGATATATGCATCCACTGCGGAGAGAACCCGGGCGGTAGATGCGGTATTTTCCCAATACCCGGCGGAACGCATGGTCTCAAGGAGGGAGAACACCAGCCGCCGATTCATGTCATCATGAGGATACTGCTGAACAAAAAACTCAAGGGTAAGAGCGAGCTGCTCCACGGGCTTTCCGTAATACCAGTACCACCCGCTTCTGTTCATCGGATCAGTGAGATCGACCCCCCGGGCCGTGGGCCTGAGGAGGTTGCGTATCTTCCCGGCAACAGAAGCGGCGTCATCGGTTCTTCCGATAGCGCGGTATGTCATTCCCACAAACGATAGCACGGCGGCATCGATTTTTTCCTGCCCCGCGAGTTCCGCCAGCCAGGAAGCGTTCACCGGCTGTCCGTTGCGGGAGAGTACATACAGGATATACGATTGCAGATAGGAGCGGGAGTAATACGCCCCATTTTCAGCGTTCCATTTCCGCATCTCCTCATATTTCCCGATCAGCCAGGAGCAGAGGGCATCGATATTCAGGGACGATGGAATGGACAGCCCCTTTTCCTTTGCCGCCGCCAGGATGTGGGCGATTCTGGCGGATACATAGATATCCGCTTCCGTATTGCTGGACCAGTAGGGGAACCCTCCGTTCCGTAACTGCACTTTTGCCCACTCCTTCAATTCGGATTCAACCACAGCCCGGGGATCGGAGACAGCGGTCCTGAGTCCGAAGGCATCGATGTATTCACCAAAGAGAACCAGCGGAAGTATCGCGGAACTGCGCTGCTCAAGACAGCCGTAGGGATATCTGAACAGATAAGTGACCGAGGAATCGAGCATCCCCAGCATGGTCGCGTCCAGGGTTACCGAGAGAGCGCCCACCCCGTTGTCGGCAAAGGAGGGAATAACCACGGACTCAACCCCGGATGACGCATCAGCGGGAACAGTGCCGACAGTGGTAACGGTTTCCATCACATAGGGGCGCTCAATGATGAGTTCCTGTACCAGCCGTTCGTTGAGGATGTCCGAATTGATGGTAAAATTCAGCGTAACATACCCTTCAGTGACCCCGGCTACGTCAAAGTAAACGACGGCGTTCTCCCCGCTCTTTACCGTAACGGTGTGCTCTGCGGGGCCGTCAACAAAGGCTTCACCGGCGGGCTTGAAACGCCCGGAGGCGTTGTTGATCCCCTGATCGGGTTCTCCAATGCCGAGGGAAACGGTAATTTTCCGGGAAACCGAATCGAGGTTTGTTATCAGTACGCCAGCCTCTGCGGTGTCCCGCTCCCTGAGCCTGCGGGGAAGAACCTCTTTGACATTTATCCTGTTCTGAGCCGCTAACTCGGTCTCCTTCAGAGAGAACAGATCACCGCAGTTTCCGAACACGGTCACCCGGTAGGTGGTAAGTGAGTCGGGGAGTTTGAAGGTGCAGGTCACTTTTCCGTTTTTGTCCGTCACCAGCATGGGTTCGAAGACGGCTGTGGGGTTAAAGTCCTTCCGCTCCTCTATCTTTGATCCCTCCTCGCCGTCACCGCCGGAAAGGTTCTTGACGCTGTAGGTTACCGGATCCATCAGCCAGGCCCGGGAGTCACCGCCGTTCACCGAAAGGGGGAACCGGCCTTCATTGTAAAAATACGATATCGGATCCGGCACATGGTAGTTTATAAGATCCAACACTCCCCGATCCACCGCCATCAGGGTCAGTTCCGCATTGGCAAGGGGTTTGCCGTTCCTCTCGGCAGTGAGGGTCACAGTGACCTCCTCGCCGGGACGGTACGTCTTTTTGTCGCTTTCCACTTTTACGGAAAACGCTTTTCCCCGGGGATTAACCCGCAGTTTTGCCACGCCGTAATATCCCTTGGGCTTATCCAGGTCTGCGGTTCCGTAGGTGTGGGTCGGCTCTCCGGTACGCACGGAATAGGATGAAACCGACACATACACCACCGGAAGATAGTTTCGTGCGATGGGAATATCGATGACCGAAACAGGCTCCTCAAACCGGCGGACCTCTTCGGTATAGATTCCGTCACGCTCAACGGTGATGAGATACCAGCCCGCGGGCAGGGAGCTCTGCATGAGTATTTTCGCCGTATCCCCGGGATTGTATATCTCCTGATCCGGAGTAAGCTGTATTTCGGAAGAGTTGTACCTGTTCCAGTAACTTCCGCCGGAACCGGTAACATAAAAAGAGTTCTCCGTAAGAACCTTCCGCCCTTCGGCATCAGCGGCTGTAAGGCGCAGGGTGTAATACCCGGCCTTTGAGGGCTTGACCTTGAAACTTCCGTCGGGCTTTATCGCGATCTTCCGGGTACTGTCGGTGACCACCTCGCGGACATATTCATCGTAGATATATCCCTCGGCCCCCTGCTGCTGGACCCGCCTCCACTCCTCCCGGAGCAGCTCGGCGGTCATAATCCCCGCATCCTCACCGGAGGATGTGAAGAGGGACTCCGAGTCGGCGTCGGAAATTTTCGTTCCCTCAGGCTTCACCGTTATGTAATTAAAGGTTACCTCCTGGCCGCTCTGGGGGAACCCGCTTATATTCGGTCTCCTGAGCCCCAGATAGAACCGCGCCGGGTGTACCGTCACCGATTGGGAAGCGGAAATCTCCTGATTACTGATATCCGTCACCCGGCTTTCAACCGAATAACGGTAGGCCGCGCCCTCGATTGAGGTTCCCCCGGTTTTCTGGGAAAGGGATGCGGAGCCGTCACCGGCAAGAACGCCGGAAGATGAAGAGATCATAGTCTTCCCGTCATACCAGTTCATGGGCCCGAAAAGATAGCCTTTTGTTTCAGCCGAACCGGGGACATACCTCGCGGCTTCCCGGAACCAGTAGGAGTTATAGGTTGATCCGCCCAGGGTTCCGCCGGAAAGGTACGATGCCCGCAGGGTCACGTTGATATCCTCACCGGAAACCACGGGAAGCGGCGGTGCGGTGATGGCGGCCTGAAATTTGAGGCGTTCAAAATAGGCAACGGTCACGGGTATATTGGCAGACACGGCGGCGTTTTCCCGCCTGTATCGCAGACGGTATTGTCCGGGATTGAGGTCATCGGGAAGAGTGATGCTTCCCCAGAAGCCTCCCGATTCGGTTACCGTACCGCTCTGGATTTCAATAGTCTCCCCGTTATATCGATCCTCCTCGATGGCGATTTTGTAATCCCCCTGATAGATAGAATAGTCTCCCAGCATGAGGGTTCGGTCAACGCCCCGGTAGGTGATGACCTCTCCCGGTTTGTACAGACCCCGGTCGGTAAACATGAAGGTAATGTTCTCCGCTGCCTCCGCGAACAGGGGGCTTTCCGGATACACACCAAAGGAGTAGGCGTTGTGGGAGGAGGGAGAAAAAACAGCCCGATCCGATATATCACCGCCGTCATATGTTTCTACCAGCACAGAGGGTTCTCTGTACCGGCTGCTATTCGACAGGTTGTTCCTGAGCTGTCCCGGAGCGATGGGAATAACAGCAAAACCGTTTTTGTCGGTCCGCCCCGAAGCGAAGGGCTTTGTATCGGAGATATCGGCATTCTGCTCTGCAAGCTCCCGGGACAGCAGCTTTACCGCTGCGTCCTCCACAGGCTTTCCGGTGGAGAGACTCGTTACGAGTACAGCGGCCCTGTTAAACCCGTAACGGACGGTGATTCCCAGGTCTGTAACCTGAATACTCAGATTGTTTTCATAATTGTAAACAGTAAAATCTTCGCTGTTGTAGTTCAACCTCGGTATTTTCATCTGTGCCGCAAAAGAAACAAAACCCTTCCCGTTGCTGCCGATCCATGGAAGCAGGTCGATCTCCTCGAAATACCGGGCATTCTTCTTCCCCGGTTCCAGTTTGGTTTTTACCGGGTTATCGTTACGGAAGGGGTTCTTCGTGCTCCCCAGAGAATACCAGGAACCTTCACGGATATTTTTATATTCAAAGAGCGTCCTGGGGTGAAACTGCGCCTCCAGCATCCTGTAACCGCTGTCGATAAAGGTGACCGCCCCCACAGGAGGCGGCTCGTTGGGGATCCTGACGGCTCCGCTGAAGGGAGCGCTGAGGTTCCTGCCGAACACATCCTTCACGGATGCCGCAACGAGAACGCTGAACCTCATCCCGTAGGTAACAGGAAGATTGTACAGACGGATAGTATTGCCGCTTACTTCAAGATTATCCTGAGTAATCTCCATGGGGGGATCGGTGCTGATACTCCCAAGGATCGTCGCCGCATTGAGCGCATGGGAAAGGCGGATATTCACGAGATTGTTGTACTTGCCATAGGAAGTGCTCCGGGTGAGCGTTTCCACACGGAATGGGGTGAGGGTATGAAACGTGAAAACCTGATCGCTTTTTGTTCCCAGGTTTCCTCTCCCGGAGACCGCGCCCTTTTTCAGGGTCACCGAAACTTTTGTGTTGTACTCCACCGGATCGGTCAGTTCCGCCCTGAGCTTGTACTCCGTCTCCCGGGTAAGGGAAAACCTTTTGTTTCCCCCGGCGCTTGTTTCAACCAGCAGATACCGGGAGATATCCTCCGCTGTTACGGGATAGTTGAAATAGAGGCTTATCTCTTTCGCGGCGTCCGGAGGCACCTGGGAGATGCCGGAGGCGCTGAAATTCGGGTAGTCTCTTCTTTTACTGAACGATTCTCCGGGAACCATATTCCGTATGGACAGATGTTCTGTTTCAAAGCGGAACTCCCGCTCGCCGGCGATCCTGTTTCCTGAAATGGATTCGGTTTGGGGATTCACGGATATGGTATACACTTGCAGGGGCATACAGGGTTCTTCGGCTTCAAAGCTGAGGAACCCTGTTCCGTACCAGCGGAAAACCCCTTTGAGCGGCGGGGTAATCGTCACGTAAGGGGATTCTGCGGACTGCTTTTCCAGAGCGGCCACGGAAACAACAGGCTGCGAGAACACGACATATAGTGACGGACGCTGTATGGTTGAAGAGAGAAACCCTTGAGGCCCCCAATCAACCACGGTAAGGGGTGAATCGGAAGCGAAATCCTCCGCGCTGCCTGAAGCGATGGCGG
>JAISVD010000008.1 GCA_031271875.1 Spirochaetaceae bacterium
CAACAGGCAGAATACGGCAGCCCTTCTTTTTGGCCAGATCCAGTATGAGTTCACCCGCCATGACAATGGTTTCCTTGTTCGCCAGGGCAAGGGTTCTGCCGGAACTCACCGCCTCAATCGACGGCAGGAGTCCACCCGCCCCCGCAATACCGTTTACCACTATATCCGCATCGGACTTCTGTATCAGCTCTGTAAGCCCCTTCTGTCCGTAGAGGCGAAACCGTTCATCCCGGAGCTGTTCTATCCCCGTAAGCGCTATATTATCTGTACCGAATTCCTTTGCCAGCGCCAGAAGTTCATCACCCTGAGTATGAGCCGAAAGTCCGGCGACTTCAAAGAGATCGGGATTGTTCCGTATTATGTCGAGAGTACTGGCCCCAATGGAACCGGTACATCCAAGTAACAGAATTTTCTTCCTTGCCATAACAATTATACACCGTACATGATAACAGCACAGACATAAAATACTGGAGCAGACATCAGGATCGAATCGATGGAATCAAGCAATCCCCCCCGTCCCGGTATGATAGTCCCCGAATCCTTGATCTCTCCGGATCTTTTGAAAACCGATTCAGCCAGGTCCCCGAGGATGGCGGCACAGGCGGTAAAGAACCCGAGAAAGCAGGTTCGCGGAATGGACAGTCCGAAAAAATCGGGAAAAAGGAAACAGCTCACACCTCCGACCAGTACAGCCCCGGCCATTCCGCCGATAAACCCGGCAATACTCTTGTTAGGACTCGCCGCGATAAGCCCTCTGTTCCCCTTGCCCATGGTCATCCCGCACACCCAGGCAAGGGAGTCACACCCGAACACCATCAACATAAAAACCACCAGGAGCCGGGATGACTGCTCCGGTATGGTCATGAGAGAGAGAAACGTAATGAGAAAACCCGGATACATGAGGATCAGCAGGGAGGAGGCGATCTTTGAAAGCGAAAAAGCGTAATTGTTGTCGTTGGGTTTAAAAATATCGATTACAAGAATCAGCAGAAAGCTGAAGATGAATGTGAATGCAATGAGGGTTGTACTCAGTCCGAAAACAGCGCACACCGCCGCCATCACCGGCGTCAGCGTACTGAGCGCCGCAGTCAGCATCGCATTATGCATTTTAAGCCTGTTTTTCAGGATATTATGCATCTCCAGAGCGCTTATAAAGGTGACGGCGATAATCATGATATGAAGAACAAGATGGTTTTTGTAGGGGAATATATATATTACTCCGATTATTACCGGAATTCCGATAAAGAAAACCAAAAGCCTTTGAATTATCTTACTCATGTAGACCACCAAAACGCCTGTCCCTGGCCGAAAAATCCGCAATCGTTTGCAGAAAATCCTTTTCGGAGTAATCAGGCCATAAAGTATCTGTAAAAAACAGTTCGGCATAAGCCGCATGCCACAGAAGAAAATTGCTTATACGCTTTTCACCGCCTGTACGGATCAGGATATCCATATCAGGCAGTTCCGGAACATCCATCCATGATGAAAAGGTATCCTCCGTGACATCGGTATCCATACCGGAAGTATTTTCTGATGCAATTATTTTTTTTACCGCCCGAATGATCTCGTTCCGTCCGCCGTAATTTATCGCCAGTATGACGGTCAGTCTGTCAAACTGTTCCGTGTCCCGCACCGCCATATCCAGCTCGTTCCGTATATCCTGAGGCAAGCCGGACATATCACCGCTGTGGAGTATCCGGACCCGCTTTTTTTTGTAAAACTCAAATTCAGCCCTCAGATGGTTTTTTATAAGCCCCATGAGAAAACCGATTTCCTCTTGAGTCCGTTTCCAGTTTTCCGTAGAAAAGGTATAGAGCGTCACATATCTGATTCCGAGATCCGAGGCCGCTGAAACAATCTTTTTTGCTGTTTCAAGCCCCTCCCTATGGCCCATGGTCCGCGGAAGATTTCTCTGTCTGGCCCAGCGGCCATTTCCGTCCATGATAATCCCCGCGTGGACCGGAATACCATTGTTACTGCCGGATTTCACCCTTCCAGAATTTCCTTTTCCTTTTCCTCCAGGAGTTTATTGATCTCCTGAATAAATTTATCGGTTGACTTCTGAAGCGCGTCCTCTTCTGCTTTCAAATCATCTTCGGTAAGGAGACCATCTTTCTGCTGTTTTTTCAGTTCATCATTTCCGTCCCGCCGGATATTCCTTACCGCCACACGGCTCTGCTCGGCGGTATTTTTCGCCTGCTTTACCAGCTCCTTGCGGCGATCCTCCGTAAGGGGAGGGATCGCTATCCGTATTACCTTGCCGTCATTGGACGGGTTGAGCGAAAGCTCCGATTTCTGTATAGCCTTCTCGATCTCCCCGATAAGCCCCTTGTCCCACGGCTGTATGACCACCATCCGCGCCTCGGGAATGGATATGGTCGCGACCTGGCTCAGGGGAGATTTATCGCCATAGTAATCCACGCGGAGTTTATCGAACAGGGATGCTGACGCCCGCCCTGTCCTGATTGCATTGAATTCATCCTTGAGGGCGGCAATGGATTTTTTCATTCTTTCTGCAGCCGCATTATTAACGTCCGACATCGGAACTCCTCATAAAAGAGAAAGGAAGCTGTCCGGAAAAGTGTAAAAAACTTCTCCGGACAACTCTCATATTGACAGAAAAAAGTACAGGGCCCTTTTTGAAAAAGCGCCCTGCATCCTGTTTACGCTCCAAGCTGGTAAAAAACAACCTTAGAAAGGGACAGCTTCGCTCCGGCCTCTTTTCCTGCCTGTTCCATCTTTTGGGAAACCGAAACCTTATCGTCCTTGACGAAAGGCTGGTCCAGGAAACAGATATCCGCCAGGTGCTTCTTTATTTTGCCCTGCACAATTCCGGCTTTTACATTGTCCGGCTTGTCCAGCTCCGCAGCCTGCTTTGTGAATATCTCCTTCTGCTCTTCGATATAAGCGGAATCGACATCATCACTGCATATATATTTCGGCGCGAATGCGGCAATGTGAAGGCAGCAGTCATAGGCGAAATCCTTCACGGCCTTGTTGGCAAGGGCTTCGGGCTTATCGGCCTTGAGCACTACCACGACACCGGACTTTCCGTCGCTGTGAACATATTTGGCGAATATCTGGTCGGCGCCGATATCAATCGCTTCAAGTCTCCGGAGAGACATGTTTTCGCGGATCTTCGTGGCAAGGTCGAGCAGCATGTTTGAAAGCTCTTCGTTTACCGCTGTGTATCCCTTTTCCATGGCTCTATCAAGAATCGCATCTCCCACCGCGATAAAATCGGCGTTCTTCGCGACAAAATCTGTCTCACAGGTGAGTTCCGCGATGATAACGCGGTTCCCCGCATTTTTTATAAAAATACGGCCTTCACTGGTTGCACGGTCGGCACGCTTTTCAACAGCGGCAAGTCCCTTCTCTTTGAGAAGTTTCTCCGCCTTTCCCGCGTTACCTTCGCACTCTACCAACGCTTTTTTACACTCCATCATACCTGCGCCGGTTTTTTCGCGCAGTGTCTTCACTTCAGAGGCTTTGATTTCCATAACGTATTATTCTCCTCTCTATATATTATTCGTACAGCTTGTCTTCATCAACCATATCTTCATCTTCTGTTGCCGCTTCTTCGCTGTCTTTCTGGTCCGAGGGGGTATAGTTGGAATAATCGACAATCTCCTCTTCATCATCCCTGACCGCATTCATGTCCATATCGAACATCTCTTCGTCATCCTGAAGTTCCTCGATGATCTTAAGCCCATTTTCATTATCCGCTTCGATAACGGCATTGGCAATGATTTGAGTAAACAGGGTGATAGCGCGGATAGCGTCATCGTTTCCGGGAATAGGGTAGTCGATTCCTTCGGGGTTGCAGTTTGTATCGACCACCGCGACGATAGGAATT
>JAISVD010000086.1 GCA_031271875.1 Spirochaetaceae bacterium
TATCCACCTGTATGACATGCAGGATATCAGGGTATCCCGTTTTGAAGAAACCACCGTTATCAACGCTTACAGCCATTATATTCTCGAATTCTGAGGAGGCCAGATGGGCATCATAGAGAATCAGACCGAAAATGATTTTTTCAAGGCCAGGAATAAAGCCGTATTGAACGATCTCCAGCATCTGATCAACCCCGAAGAAACGGAGCTGCTGTCCTTCAATGAAATAAAAAGTATACTCAAGCCCAAAAACGAAGTATACCTGGGTATGCAGGTGGTATCTGTATCCCTCATCGTCGGCAGCGAGGGGCGGTATCGGGATTTCGACAACCATTTTTTTCCCAGAAACATACACCTCAAGAATCGCTGGAAACGGATAGATGAGGCCCACCTCACGGGCGTCATACTTCCGCCGATAAAACTCTACGAAATCGGGGGACTCTACTTTGTACGGGACGGCAACCACCGGGTTTCGGTAGCAAAGGCTCAGGGAGTCGAAAATATAGACGCCGAAGTGGTCTGTCTCCAGAGTGAAATAAAACTGAAACCGGGCCTCACCAAAAGTCAGCTCTTTATAGCGGTCATCTCCTATGAAAAACGGGTATTTTATGCTGAAACAGCATACGGAGATATAACAGATGACTGGCGCCTCGATTTTACCAGCGTCGGACAGTACGATGTCATCTACAACCATATTCTGATCCACAAATATTACATAAATGAACACCAGACCGAAGAGGTATCCATGCCGGCGGCCATACAGTCGTGGTATGACAATGTATACCTGCCGGTCATCAAGGTGATACATACCTATCGGCTTCTACGCAAATTCAAACGGCGGACCCCCAGCGATCTGTATGTCTGGATTATCCGCTACTGGGACGAGCTCAAGGAAAAATATGACGACCATCCGAGCCTCGACCAGGCGGCCCTTGATTTCACCGAAATATACGGTAAAGGTTTTTTCAAAAGTCTTCTGAATAAAGTGAGAAATTCACTCCGATAGAGTTTCAAACTTGACGCCGAAAAATTTCAATGATAGACTGTGTATGTGTCGGTAATTTTTTTCATTTAAGGACGGATGTTTTGGAACAAACATATGGCAATATATTCTTACCCACTTTTGTGGGCATACTGTTTTTTGCAGGTCTGGCTTGCTTTTTTCTGTTTAAATTGGCCCTAAAAGAAGAAAAACACCTCAGCTATCTGACCATACTTGCAGCCGGTATGGGGGTACTGTTTCTCGGGGGAGCCGCCGGTCTGCTGACCGGGAATATCATGCTCTTTTCCGCTGCCGTATTGCTCGAATCCCTCGCGGCCGCTGCGGCGGGTTTTATCCGGTTGCAGGAAAAAAACGCAGACAGGACGGACACACTGGACGACAGAGGTTCCTTTTCCGCCGATTTTCCTGAACCTGAGGGGGATACTTTCTCCGGAGAGGAGGAGTCCGCCGAGAGCAGACTCGTCACTATATCACGGGATTTTGTCATACAGGCGGTGGATACCATTTCGGAAGAGATAGGACTTGACAGGCTGCTGGATTATATCAACAGGAGCATGATCGAAAAAACAGGGGCCGACGGCGGCGTCATCTTCCTCGTGGATGACTTCGAGGATATCATAACCGTCAAGTCCTTTTACGGCGATTTTCCGCCGCCCTACAAACTGCCTGAAGACCTTCCCCACAAACCCCTGCGGGTGGAAACAAATTTCCGTTATGCCCAGTTCAATCTGGGGGATACCATATTCGGGGAGGTTGCCTCTTCCGGTCACGGGGAACTGATAGTCTCCGGGGCGGAGTGCGACCGCATATTCCAGAACGGTCCGGAGGAGTTTCTCAGGTGCGGCAGCTATATACTATTTCCGATGATAGTCAGGGATACCGTCATCGGTGTGGTTGCGGTTTCCCGCAAACCCGATACTCCGCCCTTTTCTCAGGAGGATTTCGAGATGGCCCGGATCCTTACCGATTTTGCCAGTGCCGTCATCAAGATGGTATACGCCTTCCAGGAGGCGGCTGAGCATACCGATATAATAAAGGAAGCCGATGTTGCCTGGAAGATACAGAAAAGACTCTTTCCCCACCAGATACCGGTACTGCCGGAGGTTTCCTTTGGAAACTATTTTACCTCGGCCATAGGTATCTGCGGTGATTATTATGATATTATTCCTGTACGGCGTGACAGGATAATGCTCGCCGTCGCTGATGTCGCGGGGAAAGGGATAAATTCGGTCATCGTGATGATCATGATACGGGCTATACTTCAGCTCGTGGTCAATTCAACCAAGGATGCCGCAACGATTATCGACTGGCTTAACAGGGGGATAACCAGCAAGATAAATACCGACCATTATGCTACCCTTTCACTGGTCAATTACAACAGTATCGACAAAACAATCGAATACGCCGCGGCGGGAAACAACTCCCTTCTCATATGGCGGCAGAAGGAAGGTGAGGTCGAACAGATCAGTATCAAAAGCGACCCCATCGGGCTTGAGCGCACTACCTTGTATACTCAAAAGAATATCTCCGTTGAAATCGGTGATATTGTCGTCCTGTATACCGATGGTATCATTGAAGCGATCAACCAGAGTGGGGAACCCTACAGCATGGAGCGGCTTAAAGAGGGTATCATGCAGTACAGCGAATTGACAGCAAAGGAAATAGCGAATAAAGTAGGAAAAGATATAGAAGAATTCAAGGGATCGGCTCATCAGCATGATGATCAGACCCTTCTTGTTATGAAGATTCAGGGATAAGGAAGGAGTATCGTCATGGAATTGAAGATCAGAAAAAACGGTGAAGTCTATATCATCGATGTCAATGGTGAGATGGATTTATATAACTCGTACAAGCTGAAAGAATTGGTAATGAAGATGTTGGAAAAAAATGTGCAGTCATTCATCATAAATCT
>JAISVD010000114.1 GCA_031271875.1 Spirochaetaceae bacterium
AACAATGGACATGAAGGATGTCGCCTTCCTCGTTATCGATGAGGCGGACCGCATGTTCGATATGGGATTTTATCCCGATCTGAGAAAGCTTATAAAAGTGCTCCCCAGGGCGGAAAACCGGCAGACCATGCTTTTCAGCGCGACCCTCAATACCTGGGTAAAAAACCTCGCCTGGGAATACACCGTTGAGGCGAAAGAGATAACCATAGAGAGCGAGCAGATCACCGTCGAGGAGATCGACCAGATTATCTATCACGTGTCCAGCGACAAAAAAATGGCCTTTCTTCTGGGGGTTCTTTCCAGGGAAAAGCCTGAAAGTGTAATCGTCTTCTGCAATACCAAGCGCATGTCCGAGGTTGTGGCCAAGCGGCTCCGGATAAACGGCTATGAATGCGAATTCATCATAGGCGATCTTCCCCAGTCAAAACGGCTTCAGGTTATTGAATCGTTCAAGCGGGGTTCCCTCTCCTGCCTTGTCGCGACCGATGTGGCTGCCAGGGGGATCGATGTCAATGATCTTGCCATGGTGGTGAACTATGATCTGCCCAACGAGGCGGAAAACTACGTGCACCGGATCGGGCGTACCGCCAGGGCCGGAAAGAGCGGAAAAGCCTACTCCCTGTGCAGCGAACAGGATGTGTATAACCTGCCGGCGATTGAAAAATATATCGAGGCCCAGATACCCTCGGCGGTTGTTTTTGATGATATGCTCGTGGAGGACAAGAGCTCCGGGATGCATATCAGGATAAACCGGTACGAAGGCGATGATGAGGGGCGCAGGCCGGATGCGCGGGGAAGGACCTCCCGCGGTCCGGGGCAGCGGGGCGGTTTTGACAGAAAACGGAGCGGCGCCGTACCCGGAGGGAGGTCTGCCGAGGGTTCCCGGAAGAAACCCGCACCTCCCGACAGACGCGCTTCCGGCCGCCGGAATGAGCCCCGCGGCAGACAGGATTCCGCTCCGTCATCGGATATGTCGCAGCTGTCCTTTGAAGAACGGATGGCTATCTACAAAAAGAAGTATGCCGGTGATGAAAATGTGAAAAAGACGGAGCGGAACTCAGGCGGGCAGGGGCAGAATTCCCGCAAAAATCAGCGGAAAGCTCCTCCCCAAAACCAGAACGGAGGAAGGGATCGAAAGAAACAGTCCGCGCCTCAGCGCACGTCCCAGCGTCCGCCTCAGCAGCAGTATACTTCCGTAGCGGGTAAAACCATGAGTAAAAAACCGGAAAATCCCGCTGTACAGCAGCAGGCCCCCGAGAAGAAGGGGTTCCTCAGCAGGATCAGATCGCTTTTCGGCGGAAAAAAACAGGAAAACAGACCCTGAAAGCTCTGTCCCCAGGGAAGCTGTCCGAATAAGTTGCAGAACGAAGTTCTGTGCAGAACTTTTCGGACAGTTCAGCTCCTGTTCAGTGTTTCAGATCGATCCTTCGTAAACAACAAGTTCCTTGCCGTCGATTGTCACTGTAAGTCCGTCTTCCAGTATTTTCATGGCGTCCCGTACCCGGGATATCCAGATGAGATCGGGATTTATCATTGAGAGCACATCTTCGGGAATTGCAATATCATTCTCCACCACAAGACCGTCAACGACCCTCAGAATGGGTACATAGTTCATGTCCACCGATGAACAAACGAGGATCTCGCCTCCCCGTTTTTTCAGATTATGAGTCGCGTCGTCGGGGCTTTCTGCGCCTATTACGCGGCCTGTAACTCTGTCTGTTTGTCCGCTCTCCCGGATTATGCAGCCTCCGCCATGGAGTCCCCGTCCGAGAATATTTCCCACCAGAATGACCCTGATGGAATTGACCATAACCGGACTGATGAGGGGGATTCCCGCAACCATGATGACCCTGTCGGATATCTGTATCGCCCCCGCATCGATGGCGGCTTTCATGGCGTTCTGTATCATATCTTCGGAATTATAGGCCAGCTTTGACAGAATCGGTTCGACCCCCCAGTTCATCATCAGCTGCCGCTGGACCTGTTCGTAGGGGGTGGCCGCGACAATCGGCTGTTCCGGACGGTACATGCTTATCATACGGGCGGTGTTTCCGCTCATTGTGGGAATCAGGATCGCTGCGGCGTTTATATCGGAAGCCGTAATATACGCGACTCTGGTCACTGTTTCGGCAATGCTCCCCTCTACCAGGCTGTTCTGCTGGAGGGCTCTCATACGGGTCTTATACTCATCGGATTGTTCGACTGTGGATGATATGCGGGCCATGGTCTCGACGGATTCCACGGGGTAGGCGCCGTTCGCGGTTTCTCCCGAAAGCATGACCGCGTCGGTGCCGTCGAAGATCGCGTTGGCCACATCGGTGAGCTCCGCCCGGGTAGGACGGGGGTTGACGATCATTGAATCGAGAAGCTGTGTCGCGGTTATAACGGGTTTTCCGAGACTGCGGCAGCAGGCGATGATCTGTTTCTGCGCCAGAGGAATCCGTTCTATTGGAAGCTGTACTCCCAGGTCTCCCCGGGCGACCATGACCCCGTCCGCCGCTTCCGTTATCTCCCGTATATTGTCGAGTCCCTTCTGGTTTTCGATCTTTGCGATGATCCGTATCTTTGAATTGAATGAATCCAGGTATTTGCGGATCTCGAGGATATCAGCGGCGGTACTGGTAAAACTCGCTGCGATGAAGTCGATATTCATCTTCACACCGAAGGCAATATCCTCCTTGTCCTTCTCGGTCATAATCGGAAGGTTCGGATGGATACCTATGATATTGACATTCTTGCGGCTCCCCAGCTGTCCCGAGTTCTTTGCCTCTGTGGTGATGATCGTACCGTCTGTTTCGATTACATCCAGCTCGATCAGTCCATCGGCGATGAGTATGCGTACACCGGGTTCTACCTCCCGGGGCAGTAACTTCCATGATACCGAAATACGGGCAGGCTCTGTGCCTCCAGATGCCTGTGACATGATATTATCTGTGGAAACGAGGACTTTTTCTCCTTTTTTTATGGGGATTTTCCCGTCATCCGCAACATCTCCGGTACGGATCTCCGGCCCCTTGGTATCGAGCATAAGCGCGACAGGGATATTTGTATTACAGCTCGCTTCCCGTACCCGTTCCATACCTTTCTTATGGTATGCGTGGTCACTGTGGGAAAAATTGAAGCGGGCCACATTCATCCCTCCGCGCAAGAGTTTTTCAACCGTTTGAATATTTTCTGTTGCCGGGCCCATGGAACAGACAATTTTTGTTTTTCGAAAAACCATATAGCTTATACTCCTTCGATTTCTTCCTGCGTATATTCCTTGACACTAACTATATCCAAAATATGCGGAGAAAGCCAGAGCAAGGCACAGGTATTATAACTAAAATAAGAAAACCAAAAAGGATGCCCCGCCGATTCCCGGTGTGCGTACTCAGGCGAATCTCGCACTGCTTGCGACAATACGCCAAAGAGGCTTTGCCGAGCTCTGTCCCCTCCATCGGCTGCCTTTCTTCTTTGATATCTGACACACTTCTTTTTTCTGCCGATGGACACTGATAAATCATTAAAGTATACTGGTATTTCTATGGTCGTACATGCAAACTGTTCACTGTTTTGAATGTACGGCTGGTGTAAAAAATTCACTCATGTGAGCCATTTTTGAAAACCTCAAACCTTCGGTTCGGGGTAGTTTTGAAAAAGCTCCGCTAGTTATGGAGAATCAGGCGTGATTACAGTCAGCGAAGTAAGCCTTAATTTCAGCGACAAACCTCTTTTCAAGGATGTCAATCTCAAATTTACCCAGGGAAACTGTTACGGCATTATCGGCGCGAACGGCGCGGGAAAGTCCACCTTTCTCAGGATTCTGTCGGGAGACCTTGAATCCGATTCAGGACAGATTTCGATAACCCCCGGAGAACGTATGGCGGTGCTGAAACAGGACCATTTTGCGTTCGATCAGTATAGAGTTATAGATACTGTGATGATGGGGTTCCCCCGTCTCTATTCCGTGATGAAGGAGCGGGAAGCGCTCTATGAAAAGGCGGATTTTACCGAGGAAGACGGTATAAAGGCGAGCGAGCTTGAAGGTGAGTTTGCCGAAATGGGGGGCTGGGAGGCGGAGAACCAGATAGAGCAGATGCTCTCCGGTCTGGGGCTGGAGGAGGAATTCCACGGGCGCATGATGAGCGAACTCGATGAGAGCCAGAAGGTTCGGGTACTTCTGGCGCAGGCGCTCTTTGGCGCGCCGGATATCCTGCTGCTGGACGAACCGACCAATGGTCTCGACCTTGAGTCCATCA
>JAISVD010000127.1 GCA_031271875.1 Spirochaetaceae bacterium
GCAACCGCGCTGTCGATGTTATATGCGGCGATCTCCAGGGGCACTATATCGCCATAACCGTTGGACTTCTCATCCCGGGGGAAAAATCCGGTAAGCATCCGGTAGAGACAGACCGAAGCAGTATACACAGCCCCGGACTCCATGCCTCTTGAAAGGTTTGTCCATATATCGAGGTATGTATAGGAAAAATCATCCCCCCAGGATGCGACAAGCCGGGGGAAAAGAGGTACAGGCAGAAAAAGGACGCTTCCGTCCTCCCGTACCATGATACCGAGGGGGCCGCAGGGGGCTGTCATGCCGGCCATTCCTGCGGAAACCGCGGCGTCCATGGCGGAAATGACCGTAAGGAGCGCGTCCCAGCGAAGCCGGGCGTCCCAGTCTCCGCCGGTTACGCAGTCGTAGAGCAGCTTTCCCCGGGAACCGGCCCCAGAGGGTATGGGTACGGAGAGACGGAGCAGCCGCATATCTGTCAGGCGTCCCCCGCCGGACGTTTTTTTTGTTTCAGGGAGCTGTTCAGGCTCCTTCAGTTCCGTGTGGGTAAACCGCCACTCATAAAGCGAAAAGCCGTTGCAGCTCACGATGAACCGGACAGGTTCGGGCGGCACGATTCCGCCCGGCGGGACAGCGAGCAGGCCGGGATTATCCAGCAGGCGGGCAAAACCCGCCCGTGAAAAATCCCTTTCGGTCATCATGGTATCGAGGGACAGAGCTTTGTCATCCCAAGTGAGGATATCCCGAAAATCCCGCATAGTTATCTCCTGCGGGAGGAGTAGAGATACTGGAAATAATCCATGTCTGTCGAGAAGGCGGCGTCAAATCCGGGAAGCGTCTCCTTGTAGGATTCAAGGCTTTTCCAGAAGGCATAGAATTCCGCATCCTTTGAGTAGGATTCGGCGTAAATTCTGGAAGCCTCCGCATCGGCGGCGCCCTTTATCTCCTCCGCTTGCCGATAAGCATCGGAAAGGATGGTACGTTTCTCGTTTTCCATGCTTCCCAGCCATTTGGCTTTCTTGCCTTCACCCAGGGAGCGGTAGGCCTGGGCCACCTGGTTACGCTCCTTTATCATGCGGCTGTAGACTGTTTCGGTGACTTCGTCGGAATATTTGATCTGCCGGGGTACAACATCGATCAGTTCTATACCGTATTCAGGCACCATCTGGCGCGCGATGTCCGCCATCTCATCGATGAGCTGACGGCGGCCCCGTTGTATATCTTCGGAAGCGGAGGCTACGCTGATGAACTCTTCGATCTGCGCGGAATCCTCCTCATTAGCCAGGGCCAGGGTTTCGGTAGAGTTCCGCATATTTATGTTGTTGGTACTCCTGACAATTTCGCTCATCCTGTTCTGGGTTATGACAGTACGCACCGCGGAATCGATGATATCGCTGAGACGATTATTGGCTGTTTCAATGCGCTTGAGGGCGCGGTAAAAAAGCGCGGGGTCGGAGATACGCCAGCGGCTCGTGGTATCGACGATGATGAACTGGTTTTCCTTTGTGGGGATGCGCTGGGAATCCCCGTCAAGAGAGAGGATCAGTTTGGGATAGGTGGTGACAATGTCGATAAAAGGCACCTTGAAATGGAGCCCCGCATCGGAGTGGGCGTTGACAATCTCCCCGAACCGGGTCACAACGACCTGGGTTCCTTCATCAATAACGTACAGCGGTCCCATCATCAGAAAAACGATAAGCAGCGCCACAATGGCGCCGAGAATCAGTAATACTCTTTTCATTATCTGTCCCCTTGAGTAAGATTTTTGATCGGAAGGATATTGTCCAGGTTTTTGTCGATAAGGGTGCTGTTCTTCTGTGATTTGAAGACCTCCTCCATCATCTCCAGATACAGCCGATCCCGTGTCACCTGCGGCGATTTACGGTACTCATCATACATGGCGTTGAAACGGGCGACATCACCCCGCGCGCGGTTAACCCGCTCCGAGGCGTACCCCCGGGCAATGAGTATCTGCTGATCCCGTTCACCCTGGGCCCGGGGGATTTCGGCATTGTACGCCTCCCTTCCCTCGTTTTCAAGCCTGTTCATGTCCTGAGTCGCCTTGTTGACGTCTTCGAACGCAGCCTGTACGCCCGCCGGCGGCACGATATTCTGGAGCCTGACCGCAATGACATGTATTCCGAGATTGAACTGGCGGAAATTCTCATTCATCATCTCAAGGGAGCTGTTTTCGATAATCGACCGCTCGGAACCCATGACAACAAGGATAGCTCTGTCCCCCACAAGGGTGTTTACCACCGACTGGGAAACGTCCCGGATGGTCTGCTGCCGCTCCTTGACGCTGAACAGCCAGGCCGAGGGATCAACGATACGGTACTGGATAATCCACTCCACATCGACAATATTCAGATCCCCCGTCAGCATGGTGGATTCTCTGGTAATTCCGTTCTTATAGCTATATGTGTTACCCTTCTGTATGGTGGTAAAACCGAATTGCTCGGTCTGTACAACATTTGTCGGAACATTATAGTTTTTATCTATTCCGAAGGGCAGCTTGAAATGGAGCCCCGCGCCAAGGGTAGTGTAATACCTGCCGAACCTGGTCAGTACGGCCTGTTCCGTTTCATCAACCATAAAAACGGTAGTACCGATGACCGCCAGAGCCACTATTATCAGTGCGGCAAGAACAACCATAACCGGTGTAACTGCGCTCCTTTTTTTCCCTGATGAATTATTCGTATGTAATTCCATCTATAAAACTCCTTAATGTATATCCGTTCAACTTACTTATTTCCGCCGGAAACCATCACTTTTCCCGTTTCCTCCTCATCTCTTCAGCTCCTTTTCGTATCTCGTCGGCTGTTAACTCAGAGCTGTCTTCATCATACGTCATTGGATAATGACGTATCTCTTCAAGCCTTTCATCAGAAAGATTCTTTGATGTTGCCATAATATGCCTCCTGTTCAATTCAAAAAGATGTACAAGTCTTGATAAAAACATATATGTTTTTTAGAAATCCTCCGCATCTTTTTCAAAAGAGCTGCCGTACTCCTCCAATTTCCGGTGGAGGGTTTTTCTGCCTATACCGAGTATG
>JAISVD010000119.1 GCA_031271875.1 Spirochaetaceae bacterium
CATAGGATATTCAGAGAATATCACCCTGTCCCGGTACTTGCGTATCAATTCTGTCACCCGGGAAATATCATCCTGCCCGGTCTCCGCCAGAATAACGCCTCTCTTCAGCACCCACTCGAAAAAATCGAACTGAACATTACTGTTGAAGTTGAGCATACAGGAGACTTCCGTAAGTACTGCGGGGGTGGTCACCAACTTATATGCCCCTTCCCGGATAAAGGTCAGAATTTTTTCATGATACCGATCGTCCCGATCAAACAGGGCGATCAGCGGGCCGGCGTCAATCAGTATGGTATTTGGCACCGATTTTTCCTTTTAATCTGTTTTTATAATCCGAAGAAAGGCTGCCGTCGCCGCTTCCGTATCTGCCAAAATAGGGTTCCCCCAGTTCCCAGGAGTTTTTCTCCTCCTCCCGGCTGAAATACTGTTCAAGGGCTTCTTTTATTATGTCGGATTTCGAGGTGTTTTCCGTTTTTGCGGCGGTTTCAAGTTTTTGTTCCATGTCTGAAGGTAACCGTACTGTGGTCATTGGTGTCCTCCTTTCTTCTTAATACACATTGTATTACATTTCACGATTTTTTTCAAATCCCCTGCAGAACCTTTTTTTACCTGTTTCCGGTCAGTGGTTCAGCCGTCAAGGAGAAGCCTGGCGATACGGATATCCTTGAGAAAAAAATCGATCTCACTGCGGACCCGCTTGAGAAAACCCGTATCGGCGGAGGGTTTTTTATGTCCGTCGGGGAAATGCAGATACAGATACTCCCGGTTTTCCAGCAGCCCGAGCACCTCATCAGGGGTTCCTTCTCCGGTTATGAGAAACCGCCGGAGAAGAAGAAGGGCCTCCTCTTCACTGTCAAAGAGTTCCCGTATGCGGCGAGCAAGTCCCGGATCATCTGTATCCATAAAGGGAGCCCTGTCCCAGGCCCCGCCGCCGTGGTGACGCTGGTTCCAGTCCAGCACAATTCCGGCGGCCTCATCTTCCGTGCACAGAGGACGCCCCGTATTCACCCCGGAATCACCCAGATCATATAGTGCCGCAGCAGTGGAAAAACAGGAACAGAAAAGCTGCCCGTAGCCGCACAGGGCGGGATCGGAAATAAAGCGTTTTCCATTCTTTCCCGAAATAGGAAAACAGCCCTCCCGGTAAGCCGCGGCGGGGTTTCCGTCGGGAGAAAGCCTGTCGGCGGAGTCCAGCGCCATACGGTGGGCCGGTGATTCCCGGCAATGGGTCTTTCCCGGCAGGTAACTGAAATCGAGCCCCGCGAAAAACACCGGCGCATTATTGGCCCGCAGGGACAGCGCAAGATACACCGCCGCGACCCCCACCGAACCGAGGGCGGGGATGGACACGGGGAGGACTTTCAGGGAGCGGAGCTTCCTGAGAAACCCGGTATCGGCAAATTCGGAAAAGAAAAAAGTCGGCTCCCCTCCCAGAACGGCAATGATCTGCCCACGGGAGGTAAGGTCGGCCAGAAGGTCGATGCGGGAACCGGCGGCTCCGATAAAGGCCTTCTCGTTTGCCAGCTGGCTCTCGAGGGCGATGACGCAATCGGGAAGTATCCCCCGCTTCAGCAGAGGATTGAGCGCGCTGTCCACGGCGATGATAAAAAAACTATCCCCAAAGGAGAGTACCTTTTCAAGCCCCGAATCAAGGGAAGGTCCCGCCCCAAGAACAAGAATGGGACGGCAAACCGACGACGGCATAAAACGCCTCGAACCGGGAACCCTGCCGAGGTTCCTGAACAGGTTCCGGGAGTAGAGCCTGCCCATTCTTACCAGGGTCATCCTGTTTTTCCAGAAACGGCTTATCATCTCATCGATCATCGGTATGATTGAATGGTAAAAACCCGGATAAAGCGCGGTCCCGCCGGACATATCAACGGAAATACACCGCCTGATTGTCCCCGGATCGCGGGAAGCGAGATACTCCCTCACAGTGTCGAGGGAACCGGCATGGATAAATGAAAAACGGAGATCATTGCGTACCCGTACAGGCAGGCGGGAAAGGGCAAGTTCATACAGCGCCGTATCATGCTCCACCGCAAGAACGGCGGCGTTTTCCGGCAGCCGCTCGAGCAGCGCCTCAAGCCCATAATCGAGGGCGGGAGAAAAACAGCATACCAGGGTTTCAGGTCTGATGCTGAGGGAAGAAACCATACGGGAGACCGCCGAATCAGGGCGGACACGGGAATACAGGTAACGGTTTTTGTAATAAACGGTTACCCCCTGTCCTGTATCCTGTAAAACAGGAACGGGACTTTCGGGAACAGGGGGCAAGCCGCCGTTCAGCCCACGGTGATTCATAGGGTCATCCATGAAACCGCCGTTTCCCGGACTATCACTTACCGGCTCACTAAAAAGTACTTCAGATACACATCTATCAGGTTATTTTCCAGCTTTCCGTTTCCAAAGAAGTAGTTCTGCACAGCGCTCTGGTTAAATGACTCCGCATACATGGGATACCACATCTGAAGGAGATCTTCGGTAAATGTTTCGGTCTCCCTTTCATCAACAAACCGGAGCACAATAACATTGTCGTTCAGGAGAATCGGCGATGAAATTTCGTTGATCCGCAGACTAAAGGCGGTTTTCAGGAAAAGATCGCTGTTCTGGGCGCCCGCAAGAGCAGTCACGGAGCTGTCCATAGGACTAAGAAGCTGATTGTTCCCGTAGTTGAGGGGAAAGAATCCTGTCGTATTTTTCGGTATCCCGAATTCAGTACAGGCCGCGTCAAACCCGCTTATAACCGCGGCGGAGGCAAAGTCACGGGCTCTGTTAAGGAAATAATCCTCAATAAGTCCCGCCTCATTGCTCGTCATATATACTTTCACGCTGTCTATAACACCGGCATTCTCGAAATCGGGCTGAACAGGACCGGATTCGCCGCCGCGGAAGATCGACCAGGATTCGCCGGTACTCACAACACCGCTCAGCTGTCCCGGCCCGAGGGTAAGCACCGATGTGAGCTGTTCAGCATTTGAAATGGTGTCCCGCAGATTGTAATAATAGGCCCCCAGTACCCTCCCCTCCGTATCGGTGTATGACCGGGAGGAGTATTCCGTCACAGCATCCTCAAATACCAGTTCATTTCTGTTCAGCTGGGAAAGGAGTTTTTTCGCCTCGTTTTCACTGTCCACGGTAAGGGCTGCAAGATCATATTTCACAAAAAGATCGGAATGGCCGCTCCCGAAGGAGACGATTTCATCCTGGGGATAATTCGACAGGGAGAACGACGCAACCTCAAAGCTCCGTTCGTTCTTTCCGAGATTGAAGATAAAGGAGTTCTCCGCCGATGAACGTTTAAGTCCGTACATCGGATAGTCGGTGTCTCCGTTTCCGAAAACATCATTATAATAGAGCTGGTGTTTCAGATTGCCCACAGCCTCCTCCCGGAGCTGGAGTTTCGTACTCTCCGGGGCCGCGTTAAACAGGCGCTGGGAATACACCCCATTGGAATCATAAAAGGCGGGAAGCACGGTTCTGTTAATGAGCCGCGCAGGGGGAATATAACCGCTTTTGTCAACCTCTTCGGTAAAAGCGATTCTCAGGACCGCCGCAGTAAAGGCCTTCTGGAATATGGTAAAATCGGAAGAACCACCCTGCTCCGTGGTCTGCTGATCGGCATAGTAGCTGACCATATTAGCGAAATAACTGTTTGCGACCCATTCAATAGGTTTCCTGTTATATTTACCAAAAGGCGGCAGCTTATCTCCTTCAGAAGGCGCAATAGCCGGCAGGAACAGAAACGAAAATGCGGCCAGAACAAAAATAAGCACTGCGCCGACACTGATGAGGATATTTTTTACCGGTTTATGATCCTTTTTTTTCTCCGAAGGCATAGATAATGGACGTTTCCCGTTAGACTCCATAAAACACTCATCCTTATTATTCATTTTTTGGGGCATTTCACGAAATCAAGGCGCTCTTGTAAATGCCGCTTTGGATAGAAATGCAGAAAAATGATATCACGCCCCGGAATCTTCTGTCAATGCAGTATGAACAGAGCAAAGAATGTAATTGTGAAAACCCTTTCCGTATGATATATTTTGCAGATGATGGATACACAGAACAGATATGATGTGCCCTACAGCGCCGCCTCCAGCTGCATACAGTCAATTATCCGCAAAAATGACGGTTCCGAGGTGTTCCGCGCAAGTCCCTCCCGGAGACCGGAAGGAGAACTCTCAAGGGATCTGGTTCTGGACTGATGTTCCGCCGGTATTTCTCCGCGTTTCTTCTCATCTTTTCCGCATCCCTCTACGGTCTTCCGGTTATTGACACCTGGGACAGGCCCCTCCCGGTCTCTCCAACCCTGCGTCCATGGCGGTTCCGTGTCGAGGCGGCTCTCGGGATAATACGAAAAGCCTATCCGGAAGATGTTATCGGGATCACCTACGACAGGGGCAAAAACGACTGGCGTCTGGATATCCGGACGGAAACCGGAACCGGTTCTCTCTACTGGGCCGGAGGGAAACTGCTCCCGGGGACAGAGCTGCCTGGAGTACGCTCATATTCCCCATTTTTTTACTATTATCCCTCTCAGTCACCGGATCCTGCGGAATTCAGCCCGGAAACAATCGAACTGCTGGCCCGTGAGAGCGCCGTGGCCATGGAGGGGAGCGCCTCCGTCATGTGCGGTGCCTTTTTTGAGCTCATATATGACGGAGCTGACATGCGGTCCATCGAACAGCATATCCGGCGCATCGATTTTCTCGGCGTCCGTATCAGCGTCCACCGGAAGATCATCTCCCCGCTGAGGAGGGTTGAACAGCGGATATACGATCTTGCCGAAACAGACAGCGCAGTCCGGGATTTCATACGCAGCGTCCAGCGCGCCGACGGATACAACTGGCGGGATGTGCGCAGCTCCTCAGGCCGCTCCTTTCACAGCTGGGGGCTGGCGGTGGACTTTGTGTCAGACAGTTGGAACAGATACTATATATACTGGAAATGGATCAGAGAGAGCGGCAGCGACCGATGGATGCTCATACCTCCTGAACAGAGGTGGAACCCGCCGGACGCGGTTATCAGCGCCTTTGAGTCGGAGGGGTTTATCTGGGGCGGAAAATGGGAGCTCTGGGATAATATGCACTTTGAATACCGTCCGGAGATACTGCTTTTCCGGGAGATGGCGCTGAAACAAGCTGCGGAATAAATTCCGTTTTCGATTACCGGAAAAAGAGTATAAACAAGAGAACACTGATGTATGATCGATGCGCAAAATCAGTGTTTCCATAGGAGAGGGACTCATATGATCGAAATTTCCCGAACCATAGCCCTCCTCTGCTGTTTCAGCGGAGGGTTCTTCATTATCATCCTGCTGCTGGTGTTTTTCAGACTCGGTACGAAGATCGGGGGGCTTACGGCGGAAAAACGGCTGTCGGAGAATATAGCGGCGGCGCGGAGCGACGCGGTAAAACGGTCACGGGCGGTACTGAACGGGCAGCTTTCGGAACAGCTTGCCCCCTGGTTTCCGGCCTTCCCTGCAGAACCCTCGGAGATACGGTTTGTCGGGAAACCAGTGGACTACATCGCGTTCAGCGGCTGTTCTGGAGGTACGGTAGAAGAGATACTGTTTATAGAAGTAAAGACAGGCTCTTCAGCCCTCTCCCCCGTTGAAAAGGAACTAAAGAGAGCTGTTGAAGAGGGCCGTATCCGCTATATCGAATACCGTATCCCTTCAGGTAACCCCTGAGGAAATTCCTGTCGGTCTTCCGGAGCCGATATTCATAGCCGCTTCCAGAATGTTGATACATTCCTCCTCGGACATGGGCCGTCCGGTGAGGAATCCCTGAAGATAGTTGCAGTTTATCGACCTGAGAATAGCAAGCTGCTGCTCGTTTTCCACGCCTTCGGCAATGGTGCTGAGTCCCATCTTGTTCACCAGCGAGATTATGGCGGAGGTAATGTCGCACTCCAGGCTGTCCTTGGCGGCGATATTGGCGATAAAAGTCTTGTCGATCTTCAGGGTTGTCAGAGAAAGCATCTGGAGATAGCTCAGGGAAGCGTATCCGGTCCCGAAATCATCGAGAGAGATGCCAACCCCCATATCTTTTATCTTCTGAAGAATCTGTATGGACTCCTCGATATTATCGATCAGGACACCCTCGGTTATCTCTATCTCAAGGCATTCGGGCTGAATTCCCGTCTCACTGATTATCTGGCGCAGCTCCTCGACAAAACTATCCTTTTGCAGCTGGACCGGGGATACATTCACCGACATGATTCCGTTAAAGTCAAACTGTTTCTGCCAGCTCCTCAGCACGGAGCAGGCCTTTCGCAGCACCCACTGCCCCAGGGGAATGATTATCCGCGATTCCTCCGCCACAGGAATAAACCTGTCGGGACTTATCCATCCGAGTTCGTTATCATACCAGCGCAGAAGCGCTTCAAACCCCCGGAGCTTCCGACAGGAAATATCCATCTGAGGCTGAAAATAAAGCTTGAACACCTGATCGTCCATGGCGTGGGCGAGCTTTGATTCGATGTTCATCCGGTTAAGAAGCTTATCCTGCATTATGTAGTGAAAAAACGCCGTATTGTTCTTTCCCTGATTCTTCACCTCATGCATAGCTATATCCGAATATTTGAGGAGCTCCTCCACGGTCTGGGCGTCATGGGGATACAGCGCAACCCCTGCGGAAACGGACACTTTCATCTCCCTGTTTCCGATCAGATAAGGCTGCGAAAGCATTTCAAGGATGGTATCGCTGATATTGACCATCCGGGCCTCTGTTTCAAGGTCGGCAACAATAAGAAAGAATTCATCCCCCCCAAAACGGCTCGGGATTATCCTGTTCTTTTCAAACTGCTGGAGCCGTGAGGCCATCTGGAGAATGAGGGCGTCACCGGTATTGTGGCCCATGGAATCATTGATATTTTTAAGGTTGTCGATATCGATGAACATGACGCCGAGCATGGTCTTCGTCTCGGAGGCGATACTTATTTGCTCCTGCAGGAGGCGCCTGAACTGCTTTTTGTTGGGAAGCTGGGTAAAGGTATCGAAATAAGTCAGATATTCCAGCTCCCTGTTGAGGGAAGTGATGCTTTCATTCCTGTCCTTCAGGGATTTTTGGGAGAAGAGAAGCTCCTCTGTAAGGGATCTCAGCTTCAGATTCTGAACCTCAAGCTGTTTTTCATGACTTCTGCTGTCTCCGGTCTCCAGGAGATACGCGAAAATAAGCGGACGCTCCTGCTCTTCCGCTCCGATCAGGGAAAAATACACGGTGTACCACTTTTTGTGCATATCGGAATAAAACGAACAAAGCCCTTCCTTTCCGGTGGAATATACTTCCGCGATAATATCCGACCACGCACCGTTCCAACAGGGGGTACAGCAGAAAGGGATATCAACCATTGTGGAAGCGAGAGACCCCGCCCATTCCTCCCATTCGAAATTGACATATCTTATGATAAAATCCTCATTTTTTTTACCGGAGCCGGAAACCGGCTCCGCGATAAAAATGGGAAGGGGTGATGTATCAATAATACGCTTAAAAAAACTATAATTAACTAACATAACCTTCCAAATTATATACCAGATTTACTATTGTGTAAAACGGATATCCTGCCAAATTCTGTTATATTTATCCAGCCCGACCCCGAGGTCTTCCTTTATCTCGCAGTTCACCAGATTCTCCGCACTGTAATGGGGAATGGTTTTCATATACCCGGCTGCGGCGCTGTTGGCTGTAGGGGGAAAACGAAAATAATCAACAAATTCCGCGTATATCTCCGGGCGGTGGATAAAGTTGATGAATTCCATGGCGAGGTCGTAATTCTTCGCCTTTTTGAGGATACACAGTGAATCGATATACATCGGCCCGCCTTCATCCTGGGGAATAAAGAAATCGACATCCCCCCATTTTGACTCATCGAGCTCCTCAAATACCTGCTCGGCATAGCCCTGCACGACCCAGAACTCACCGGAGGAGAAGGACTTTCCTATCCCTTCGGCATCGAATTTGACAAGGTTGGGTTTCCACTGGTTTATGATGAGGTTTTTCGCCTCCTCAAGCTGCACGTCGTCCAGAGAGTTGACCGAATATCCCAGGTATGCCAGGGCGTCACCGGTGACTTCCCGCATATCGTCCAGCATCGCCATGCGCCCCTTGAGGTCGGTACGGGCAAAGATGTCCCAGCTGTGTTCATAGTCGCTTACCCGCGTCTTATTGACCGCGATCCCGGCGGCGCCCATGAAATAGGGAACGCTGTACTCCATCATGGGATCGTAGGTTGCTTTTTCAAGAACCAGGTCGCTTACATATTGGGAGTTGGGAAACTGCGAGTGGTCGATCTTCTGGAGCATTCCCTCCTCGATCATGATGGCGACATAATCCTGAGAGGGAACGACGATATCGTAACCGCTGCCGCCCGCCTTGAGCTTGGCGTACATATCCTCATTGGTTGAATAAAAGTCAAGCACCACCTTTACACCGAATTCCTGTTCAAACTTCTCGATTACCGAGTCCGGGGTATAATAGGTCCAGTTGTAGAAATACAGCGTTTTTCCGTCATTTTTTTTGCAGCCGGAAAAGGCAGTAACAAGCAGCAGCGCGCCCAGAACGGACACGACTGCAATGGTCGAATGGAAAATACTTTTCTTCATAAAAGGTTCCTCCTGTTTACTAATAGCTGAGCTACTATATACAAATATATAACATGCGGTTTATTTTGCCGCCGCTATGTTTTTAAGGAATTTTCTCAGTGCGAAGGCGATAAGCACTGTAGCGAGGATCATAACGAACGAAAGGGCGTTGATAACCGGTGAAACCCCAAAGCGTATCATGGAATAAACATATATAGGGAGCGTTGCGGAACCGGGCCCGGATACGAAAAAGGTTATAACAAAATCCTCAAGGGACATGGTCATGGCAATGAGAAAACCCGACAGGATACCGGGCATGATGGCCGGGAGGAGCACCCGGAACATGGTCTGCCGTTCGGTCGCCCCCAAATCGTAGGCCGCTTCGATTATGGAATAATCAAACTCGTCCAGACGGGCAAGCACCAGAAGAAACACAAAGGGCAGACAGAATGTGGTATGGGCCGTAAAAATCGTAAACAGCCCCAGGGGTATCTTTACGGCGGCAAAGAAGATCAGCATGGAGATACCGATGATAACCTCAGGGAGTATCATAGGAAGGAAACTGACCGTCTGTATGTACATCTTCCCCTTGAATTTATACCAGTTGACACCTATAGCGGCCAGAGTCCCCAGTACCGTCGCGACAGCGCCGGAGGTGACAGCGACTATTACGCTGTTCCCCAGGGCCCGCCAGAGTTCGGAGGATGAAAAAAGCAGGGACTTGTACCAGACAAGGGAAAACCCGGTAAAATCAGACCCTTTTGACGGATTGAACGAATACAGTACAACCACAAACAGGGGCAGAAAGAGAAAGAGATAGGTCCCCAGAAGAATGACAAACGAAAATGATGCCCGCCGCTGGAACGTCCGCCGGGCGTGGCGGGAGGGCTCCGAATTCGGCTTTCGCCCGTTTATGCGGGCAACAAGTTTACGAAAAGGGCTGTGTTCCATAATCAGGCGTCTCCTCTCTTACCGGAACCATTTCCGCCGGGCATCTCCCGGAGACCGTGCGCATCCTTAAGGGATGCCGCCTCCTTTTTCGAGGCAGCCATCATCCACAGCACACCTGCGGTACTGATTACGGTAATGATCATGGAAAATGCTGAAGCGAGGGGCCAGTTCCGCAGCCGGATCTGATCGACGATAATATTTCCTATCATATAGGAATCCTTGCCCCCCACCAGTAACGGTACTGTATAGGCGCCGAATATAGGTATAAAAGTGAATACAAAGGCCGTCAGGATACCGCTTTTGATGTTCGGCATCAGTATCTTCATCATCGCCTGAAACTTGGTCGCTCCCAGATCGCGTCCGGCCTCAAGCAGGGAAAAATCAAATTTGTCGATAGCCGTAAAAATGGGGAGGATCGCGTAGGGGAGGTACATATATACCAGTACCAGAATAATAGCCTGCTGGTTGTACAGCAGCTGCGCGTAATCATCCACCAGTCCCAGAGTGCGGAGGAAGCTGTTGATAAACCCCTCATTTCCCAGTATGGACATCCAGGCGTATATCCTGATAAGGGAATTCGTCCAGAAGGGGATGATCACGAGGAAAAGGAGCACCGTCTGATGGCGGCTCTTGGCCATGGCATATCCGCAGGGAAGCGCCAGCAAAATTGTGATCAGCGTTGAAACAGCGGTAACCCAGAGAGTCCGCAGCAGTACAATCCCATAACTGGGGTTGAACATCTGCCGGTACGCTTCCAGGGAAAAACGGAACACCACGCCGCCCCGTATCCCTTTTTCAAGAAAACTATAGAGTATGATAATCAGTAACGGAACAACGAAAAAGAGGGTAAACCAGGCGCCCATGGGCCACGCATAGGCGGCGCCGAGGCGTTTCCGCCCCCGGAGTCCCGATTCCTGTCTGAAAGAGGACTCTTTCTTTCCGGCGCCGCTCATTGGGCTATATCCTCAACAATATAACCGTCATTGGCGCTCCAGGAAACATATACCCGATCCTTCCAGCTTATCTCCGGTCCGTCATCGAGATAGTTGGTATGCTGCTTGAATACCTTCAACAATACTCCGCTGTCCAGGCGCACATAGAATTTCGACTGGAAACCGGAGTAGATCGGTTCCTCGACCACACCGGAAAAGATATTGATGTTGCTTTTGCGGGTTACCGGTTCCTCCAGGGTAATCCGGATTTTTTCGGGGCGGACGGTAAAACTCACCCGCTGGCCTATCTGGGTCCGCTCGTAATCGGTAACCTTTATCTCTTTTCCGAGTTCGGGAATATCGAGGTTAACCATATATTCCTCGTCCTTTCCCTCCTCCACCGGATAGGGCTCGCACTGGACGACCCGGGCGTCAAAGAGGTTTGTCTCACCGATAAAGCTGGCTACAAATTCCGTGGCAGGGCTTTCATAAATCTCGAAAGGGCTGCCCACCTGGAGTACCTTTCCCTGGTTCATGACGGCGATCCTGTCGGAAACCGAGAGCGCTTCGGACTGGTCGTGGGTGACATAAATGAAGGTAATGCCTATCTTGTCATGCAGGGTGTCAAGTTCCACCAGCAGGTTTGACCGCAGCTTCGCGTCCAGCGCGGAAAGGGGTTCATCCAGAAGGAGGATACTCGGCTCATCTATGAGGGCTCGGGCGATGGCGACGCGCTGCCGCTGTCCGCCGGAAAGCTGGTTCGGTTTTTTGTTGATATGACCGTCAAGCTGTACAAGGTGCAGGTATTCGAGTACCCTGCGATCCAGCTCCTGCCTGCCAACCTTTTTCAGGCGCAGGGGGAATGCGACATTTTCATACACTGAAAGGTGCGGAAAAAGCGCGTAATTCTGGAAAACCGTGTTGGAGGGACGCTTGTCCGCTGTCAGCGCGATAATCTCCTGGCTGTCAAAAAAAACTGTCCCCGAATCGGGGTATTCGAATCCCGCGATAATCCGCAGCAGGGTGGTTTTTCCGCAGCCTGACGGTCCGAGGAGTGAGAAAAATTCACCCTTCTCGATTTTAAAACTGACGTCATTCAGTGCATGAAATGAGCCAAAAGATTTTGACACATTTTCAATTGAAACAGTACTACCTTTCAATCTGTTCTGATCCTCCTCTGTATAGGAGAAATATCACCCGAAAAAACGGGCGGGCAATCAACACCCAAGCAGGACAACTCCGCTATAAGCGGATGGTCCCTGGAACCGAAAAACCACAGATTTTGAACGGTTCTTACTGTGTAAGAAGCACATTGGAGAAAAATGCCGATATTGTCAATAGGATTTTCATTACAATATGTCAAAACATTCACTGTTTTGACATATTGTATTTTTTGGCAATACCGGGAATATTCCGCCCATTTCCGGCAGTACGGTTTCAATACACAAGGTTCAGTTTTTCCCTCCCCCGGCTCCGGAGAGCGCCCTATGGGCTTCGGCAAGCATTTCGGGGATGGGTATCCGCTGGGGACACTTGCTGACACAGACCCCGCAGGAGACGCAGCGGTCTGCTCCCCGGCCCTCCTTCATGAGGGTATTCACATACCACTCCGAATGCCAGGAAGCCCCGCCGCTTACCGGTTCCCGATCCATATCTCCCCGCATGGAACAGATGTTATACTCGTTGAATACATCGTGGATCGAGACCCCCTGAGGACAGGGCATACAGTATTTACAGGCTGTGCAGGGGGTCTTCATCTTGCTGCGGAACCATTGGGCGGCCCTCTCCACCACGGCAAGCTCCGGTGAAGGCAGACTGTTCGGCTTCCCCGCAGAAGCGGCGGCGCAGTTGAGCGTAACCTGTTCCATAGTATTCATGCCCGAAAGCGCGGTGGTTATCTCCTGGTACTCCCACACATACCGGAGCGCCCATTCGGCGGGGATCCGGGGTTTTTCCGCAGCGGAAAAGATATCGAGTACCTCTTTCGGAGGGGACGCGAGGAGCCCGCCCCTCAGGGGTTCCATGGAGATGACCCCGAGCTGCCGAGAGGCGGCGTACCGGAGCCCCTCCAGCCCCGCCTGATACCGGGTATCCAGATAATTGAACTGGAGCTGGGTAAATTCCCAGCCGTCATATTCATCAACAATCTTTTTGAATATATCAAGGGAGTGGTGGAAGGAGAATCCGATATACCGTATCTTTCCCGCCTTCCGCGCCCGCTCGATAGCCTTGAGGCCATTAAACCGCAGAACCTTCTCCCAGTTTTCACCGCTCAGGGCGTGAAAGAGATAAAAATCGATGTAATCCGTCTGGAGCCGTTCAAGCTGCTCGTTGAGGATGCGGTCCCAGTCAGCTTCGGATTTGACCAG
Source organism: Spirochaetaceae bacterium (assembly GCA_031271875.1). Classification (GTDB taxonomy): domain Bacteria; phylum Spirochaetota; class Spirochaetia; order Treponematales; family Treponemataceae; genus JAISVD01. Next base: position 12,840 of record JAISVD010000119.1, read on the forward strand.
CCACACCGGGCTTTTGTCGGCGATATACACCCTGTCCCGGATACCGAGCTTTTTAAGCGCCGCCCCCAGCACCCGTTCGCTGCTCCCCTCGTGATACGGATAGGCGGTATCGAAATAGTTCACCCCCTGGTCAAAGGCAAGCCTGAAAAGCTGTTCCGACAGTTCCCGATCGATGTCTGAATACACATTATTGACAACCGGAAGACGCATACAGCCGAAACCAAGATTTGACACCTGTACATCAGGGATTTTGGGAAAGGTCCGGTAAAGCATAAAAACTCCTCTTCAATTTAATTATAAGGGGCAAGTGCAAAACTTTCTCAGTTTTGCACTTGCGACCATAGATGTCATAATACACGTATAAGTACCATATATAGGATCGTACCGCCGAAGATGCTCAGCATGGCATTTTTCCTCCAGAGGTGTACCGCCGTTACAAACAGCAGCGCCGCCAGTTCGGGTACGCCGTAGGGAGCGGAGGTAAATGAAACCGATTTGAGGCAGTATACCACAAGTACCGCCATAATCATCGGAGGAATATATTTCTCGATAAAAAGCAGAATCCCCGGAGGCTTGTGCCGGGAAAAAAGCACAAAGGGAAAGGCCCTGGTGGCGAATATGATAAGGGCCATAAACACAACGGATAAAAGCGTACGGTCCAGCGGAGCCATCATGATTCAGCCCTCTCCCGGCTTTCGCCGCGGGAAACCGCCCCGTGGAACAGCGCGAGGCAGGCAATCCCCATGGCAAGGGCCGCGATAAGCATATGCCCCGGACCGAAAGCCAGCAGCGCTGCGATCCCGCAGCAGATGCCGATCACAGCGGACATTCTGTTTTCCCTCTTTTGCAGCTGATCCATGAGCAGCACAACGAAAAGCGCTGTCAGCGCGAAATCGATCCCCTCCAGCGGGAACGGGATAAGGGTCCCCACAACGGCGCCGATAACCGTCCCGGTTATCCAGTAGAGGTGATCGAACAGGGCGACGAGCCCGTAGAAACTCCCCGGATCAGAACCCGGCGGAGGTTCACAGCCGGTCATCAGGGCATAGGTTTCATCGGTAAGGGCAAATATGAGATAGGGCTTCCACCTTCCCGTTCCCTTAAAGGGGTTTATCAGGGAGAGTCCGTAAATGATATGGCGGATATTCACCAGCAGGGTGGTAACCAGCAGCGTGGAAAGGGAGGCCCCCGCAGAAAACAGCCCGATAGCCATATACTGCCCCGCCCCGGCGTACATCAGAATGCTCATAACCGGAGCAAGCCACCAGGGATACCCGGCCTTTACAACCAAAAGACCAAAGGGGATTCCTATGGCAAGATATCCGAACAGCACCGGAATGGTAATTTTAAATGCCCGTAATGCAATGGAGCGGTTCATAACGGCAGAAGTATATCAGGAATCGCTGAATAAGTCTCGATGCATAAATCAGTTTTTACCTCAGTATTTTTTTATTGACCAGAGTCATAAAATATGTAAAACTATACATAAAGGGAAACTCAGGAGGCTTTTAAATGGTTGCTCTGATTATTGGTATTCTGCTCATCGCGTTTACTGTATTTTCCGCCCTTCCGGCAGGTCTCAATTGGGGCGGGGAGATCATCCTCTTTCTCCAGGGGTGCGCCCCTGTTCTTGCGGCATTCATCGGTCTCATAGCCGTTTTTATCGGAATTGCCGACATAAAAGACAAGAAAGAGGCTAAAAAAGAGGAAGCCGCCGTAAAAGCGCAGGAAACAAAAACCGAATAACCTGAGTTAATTGCAAAACTTTCTCAGTTTTGCAATTGCTCCGCCTTTCAAAAATAGCGGCACACACCGTATCCATGGAACCCGGTTCGCAGTTTTTTGGGCCTTGACACAAAGAGTCCGCTCATTTTATATTATAAGTCCCGTAATATCTGCGCTTGTTACAGAGCGATGCGGCAGGAACTGCTCACTCCTTCCGCGAATTAAAGATTTTCGATTTTTAAGGTATATACATGAAAACTATTTTTGTAAATGAACGAGACGCCGACCGCAAATGGTATGTCATAGACGCGGCAGGGAAACCCCTCGGAAGGGTCGCGGCAAAAGCGGCGACTCTGCTGCGGGGCAAACATAAGGCTTCTTACGCTCCCCACCAGGAGATGGGAGATTATGTTGTTATCATCAATGCCGAAAAGGTCGCCGTAACAGGCGCCAAGGCTTCCGACAAAATGTATCACCACCATACGGGGTATGTTGGCGGACTCAAATCGTCAACCTTCAGCAAACTCATCGAACGCCATCCTGCCGACCCGCTGAAGCTCGCTGTGAGGGGTATGCTTCCCAAAGGCCCTCTGGGCCGCAGAATGCTGGGAAATATCAAGATTTATGCGGGTGAAACCCATCCCCACGCGGCCCAGAACCCCCAGCCGCTTGAAGTTTAATTGAGGAGTAGATGATGATAAAAAATATCGCTATCGGAACAGGCAGAAGAAAAACAGCTGTCGCCCGCGTATTCGTGCGTGAAGGTTCCGGCAAGGTCGTTATAAACGGAAAGGATATCGTCGAGTATTTCACCGCCCCTGAGCAGCAGCTGATTGTCCGGCAGCCGCTCATGGTAACCGCCAGTGAAAATAAATTCGACATTCTCATCACTGTCGGAGGGGGCGGAATGAACGGACAGGCCGGCGCCTGCCGTCATGGACTCGCCCGGGCGCTCACCCAGGTGGACCAGGCGAACTATCCGTCCCTCAAAGCCAACGGGTATCTTACACGGGACTCCCGCATGGTTGAACGCAAAAAGTACGGTCAGCGTGGTGCCCGAAGAAGATTCCAGTTCAGCAAACGCTAACGACTGTTATACCATTATATCTCTCAAATGGGCCGAAGAGGATCTTGTACGTGTTACAGCCTCTGTCGGCTTTTCGTGTTTAATACGGCCATCCTATCTTGAAACTCTGCCGACGGCGGCCCTCCTGGAGGATGCGGAACTTGATGAGGAGGGCCGCTTGGACCTGTTCCATGCTGCGGAGTGTTACCGGGCGGAAATACGGGCCCTCGCTTCGGTCGCCCGCAGTGAACAGTGCCGCAATCAGATGCAATACAAACTTGAAGCAAAGGGCTTTTCCCGGAGCGCCGCCCGGAGAGCGCTGGACCGCCTGACGGAACTCAACTTTATAAACGACCGGAGGTTCGCCCGGGCCTGGCTCAATATCCGCACCCTCAGGAGCGGAGAGGGCCGGATCAGGCTGATAGGCGGGCTTGTTTCACGGGGGATAAACCGGGACCTTGCGGTTGAGTGCGTCGATGAATTCCTTTCCGAAATTCCCGAAGAGGAACTGTTGCTGCGGGCCCGTGAAAAATGCCTGCGCCAGGGTAAAAATCGGGACGAGACGATCAGAACATTACAAAATAGAGGTTTTTTATATTCAAATATTCAAAAAAATGTCTGAAATCTCTTATTTATTATTGAACTATGTTCACCTTTGGTATATTATAAGGTTTGGAAATACGCTGGAGCTGTAAATAGTGTGTCTAATCCATATGATTAATAAAAGTAGTGTAAGAGAGGAAGTTAAATGCCAAAAGAATCAAACAGACCCGTCGTATTCTCGGCCCTTGAGGTTGCAAATATTTGTGGGGTGGTTAACCAGACCGCGATTAACTGGATACGTAATGGTCATCTGAAAGCATTCAGCACGCCTGGAGGACAATACCGCGTTTACGCAGACGATCTTGCGGAATTCATGTCCGGCAGGGGGATGCGGGTTCCCGGTTCCCTGCTTGACGATACCGATATTACAGGAATCGACATGCAGTCGATACTTGTCGTTGATGACGACAGGGGACTTAACGCTGTTATAGCAAAATATCTGGGAAAAATTTTTCCGGAATTCAGCATACATCAATCTTTTGACGGCTTTGACGCAGGGTCAAAAATCGCCGAAAACAAGCCTGGTTTTATAATCCTCGATCTGGATCTCCCCGGAATTAACGGCGAGTCTATTCTGCGCAGGCTCAAAGAGACCAAGGATTTCGGGAAACCCTACGTAATTGTAATCACCGCCTTTGATAGTGAAGAGATACGATCCTCCCTTATGGAGA
>JAISVD010000157.1 GCA_031271875.1 Spirochaetaceae bacterium
GGCATCAGAGGGATCGTCAATTTTACCCCCCGGGTGCTTCCCCTGTTTGAACATACGGAAGTCGAAAATGTATCGACCGTGGAAGCGCTCTACAGCCTTGCGGCAAGGGTTTCGAGGAATCAAAGTTCCGTTTTCAATTAACGGAAGAAATAATAGGAGTTTAACATGAAACGGGTGTTTAATTTTTCAGCAGGGCCCTCCTGCCTTCCTCTGGAAGTGCTGGAGACAGCCGCCGCAGAGATGACCGATTACAAAGGCAGCGGTCAGTCGGTAATGGAGATGAGCCACCGTTCAAAGGTATACGAACCCATTATCGGCGGGACGGAATCGCTTGTGCGGGAACTGCTGTCGGTGCCGGAAAACTATGATGTCCTTTTTCTTCAGGGAGGCGCGAGCACACAGTTCGCGATGGTTCCCATGAACCTGAAGAAAAAAGGCCGGGCCGCGTATATCGATACAGGGGTCTGGTCGGATAAGGCGATCAAGGAAGCAGGCAAATACCTGGAAGTGGACGTGCTTGCCACATCAAAGGATCGCGCCTACAGCTATATCCCTGCGGTGAAGACAGTTTCCGGCGGCTATGACTATGCTCATATAACCCTGAACAATACCATCGTAGGTACCGCATGGCAGGATATTCCCGAATGCGGCGATATTCCTCTTGTAACCGATGCGTCCAGCTGCATCCTCTCCGGGCCCCTTGATGTCTCCCGGTTCGGGATCATCTATGCGGGGGCGCAGAAAAATCTGGGGCCCGCAGGGGTCACTCTGGTGATTATACGGAAGGATCTGGTTACCGGGGAAACCGTGCCCGGTACGCCGACCATGCTGAACTATAAAATCCATGCGGATAACGATTCGATGTACAATACGCCGCCGTGCTACAGCATCTATATGATGGGACTTGTGCTGGAGTGGGTGAAACGCAACGGAGGCGCCGAAGGGATGCTCAAGCGCAACAGGGAAAAAGCGAAGTTGTTCTATGATTTCCTCGATTCGGGCCGTTACTACAAGGGAACCGCCGAAAAGGAGAGCCGTTCCCTCATGAATATTCCCTTTGTTACCGGCGAAACCGATCCGGAGAAGGCAGCGGCGCTGAACAAGAAATTCGTGGCAGAGGCCACGGCGGCGGGTCTCGTGAACCTTGCGGGGCACAGACTCGTAGGGGGCATGAGGGCAAGCATCTATAATGCCATGGGACTTGACGGAGTGAAGGCGCTTATCGCTTTCATGGAGCAATTCTCCAAGGCAAACGGCTGAGGAAAGGAAGGAAACCTATGTTTAAGATTCAGACACTGAATAAAATCTCCCCCGACGGACTCGCACTGTTTCCCCGGGACGATTATGAGATCGCCAGCGAAATACTCAAACCCGACGCGATACTGCTCCGCTCTGCGGATATGCATTCGATGGAGATTCCTCCCAGCGTAAAAGCGGTGGGCCGGGCCGGCGCGGGGGTGAACAATATCCCCATAAAGGAGATGACAGACAAGGGCGTGGTGGTATTCAATACCCCCGGAGCAAACGCCAACGCGGTAAAGGAACTGGTTCTGGCGGCGCTGTTTTTCTCCAGCCGCCCGGTGATCGCCGCGGCTGAGTGGGTGAAGACCCTTGCGGGAAAGGGCGACGAGATCCCCGATCTCGCGGAAAAGGGAAAGAGCCAGTTTGTCGGTCCCGAGATAAAAGGAAAGACCCTGGGCGTTATCGGACTGGGAGCAATCGGAGCGCAGGTAGCGAATAACGCGGTAGATCTGGGCATGAATGTTATCGGGTTTGATCCCTTCATCTCCGTTGACGCCGCATGGTCCCTGAGCAGAGGCGTGCTGAAGGCGGAAAGCCTGGATGCGCTCCTCTCAAAGGCCGACTATCTGACCCTCCATGTTCCCCAGAACAACGACACAAAGGGTTATATCAACGCCGACCGGATCAAGGTGATGAAAAAAGGAGTCCGGTTCCTTAACTTCTCCCGGGGAGGGCTGGTGGTAAATGCCGATATGATAGCCGCCATCCGCCAGGGCCATGTAGCATGTTATGTCACGGATTTCGCCGACGAGGAGCTGCTGAAAGAGGAAAAGGTGATCTGTCTCCCCCACCTGGGAGCTTCGACGCCGGAAGCGGAAGATAACTGCGCCACTATGGCGGTTATGCAGATCCGGGATTTTCTCGAAAAAGGAAACATCGTCAACTCGGTCAATTTCCCCAAATGCCGGATGGATGAGGATATTCCCGTCGGAGGGACACGGCTGTGCATCGCCAACAGGAATGTTCCGAATATGGTCGGTCAGATCACGACAATCCTCGCCGATGCGAAACACAACATCGCCTCCATGATAAACCAGAACCGCGCGGATGTTGCCTATAACATCATCGATGTGGAAACCGCCGCAGACGATGCTGTGGTAGATAAACTCCGGAACATATCGGGGGTACTGATGGTCCGGGTCCTCAAACCCTGAGTCATACCTTCAAAAGCGAAAATGAAAAGGCGCGCCTTCCGGACCGGCAGGG
>JAISVD010000194.1 GCA_031271875.1 Spirochaetaceae bacterium
AAGCGCTTTACTACGGTCTGCATGGTCTCACCGACCTCGATGATATGTCTGTCGGGATCAAAGAATCGTACCACCCACTGTCCCCAGGGCTGCTCCCTGAGGGGGTGCTGAAGCCTGACCCCGCCCCAGGCATCCAGTTTTTTCATGAATCCATCGATGTCCCCGGTTTCCAGGTACACCTCGAACTGTTTTCCCCCAAAGCTGATAGCTTTTTCATCTTCGGATATGAATTCAGCGCATGTATGGAGACTCTGGAGCGCCCGATTTCTGCCGATGGACACATTTTCGCCCAGATCCGCCGTTATCTTCTGCCCAAGCAGTTCCGTGTAAAAACGTTTTGAAATGTCCATATCGCGGACAGCCAAAAGGGTAGCCATAATTTCCATTGTTATCCTCCGTAACAGCAATTCGCTGTTACGGAATGATATGCTGAAATTTATACTTTTCCCTGTAAAAAACGGACATGGAGGAGAGGTATTCTCCGGGATTCATCCCGCAGATACTCCTGAAATCATGGTTGAAATGGGACTGGTCGTAATAACCCGCTTCATGCGCCAGCGCAGTAAGATCTGCCCCTGGCCGAACAAGCGTGAGTACCCGGTTGATCCGCAAAACTTCCGCATATTTTTTTATCCCCATTCCGAGGACGCTGTTGCACAATCTGTTCAGATGGCGTTCGCTATAACCGATCGCCGCCGCCAGCTTTCCCGAGGACAGCGCCAGCTTTCCCGGGGACAGAGCTTCTGCGATGCGGGAAAAGTCCGGAAGCCGGAAGGGCGTACACCCGTTTTTCCTCTCCCGCAGTACACGGAGAAGCAGTGTATCAAGCCGTCCGAACAGGACCTCCGGAGAAGACGCCGAAAGGAGAATATCCCTGATATCTCTGAAGAGCGCCGGGGTTGCCGATTCCACGGAAACGCATCTGTCTGTGAGCTCCCTCATGGGGATTCCTGTAAGTGAGTGAGCCCCTCCGGGAACAAACTCGATGAAGAAACGGACAGGGGCCGTATCGAAGTCCCCGGATACAGCCGCCGTGACAGTGGTCGCTCCCCAGAACCTCCCGTGGACAGAGAGGCCGCCGCCGGCAAAGCCTGGAATATCAAAAACAAAACAGCCGCTCGCGTCGGGCATCAGCGTGAGGCGCCGGGACTCCGGGATCAGGTTATGAGGCCCCAGAGAGGGAAAGGTTACGGTATAGTGAGCAACGCAGCCGCTCAAGTCCGGATGGGGCCGGAGGTAGAGATGGTTTCTTGTTCTGGACAGTATGCGCCGCTGGGGCAGTTCCGAAGGGGTGTAGAGATACAGCTTTTCCGTCCAGTGGTTCAATGGAATATCATCTTTATAAGGTATTTCATTCAGGCTTTTTCCTATCATTGTACCAGAGGGCATTTTTTGTCAATAACAGCATCGTTCCGTGTCAGGGTAATCGTGGAATTGCATTTCTCTGCGTAATCTGATAAAATTTTTATGGTATAAAAACGGTGAACTACCGGAAGATCGTCTTTTGTTACCGGAAAAAGGAGGTACGGAATATATTCCGCCTCCGATTAACGGAAAAAAGTATAGGTGGTATATAGTGAATCCTGTTATTTTTGCCTTTCTGCTTACCCTGTTCGCGGGGCTGAGCACCGGTATCGGAAGCATTCTCGCCTTTTTTACGACCAGTGAAAACAAGAAATTCCTTTCCGTTGCTCTCGGATTTTCCGCCGGAGTCATGATATATGTCTCGATGATCGAAATCTTCGCAAAAGCCAGGAACGCGCTGTCGGGAAGCCTCGGGGATACCCCGGGAGCATGGGCCACTGCCGGCGCGTTTTTCGGCGGGATATTTGTGATACTTGTCATAGATAAACTCATACCCTCCGAAGAAAACCCCCATGAAATCCACAAAGCGGAAGACTATGCCGATAACGGCAAAAAAATGCCCCCCGCAAAACTGATGCGCATGGGAATGTTCACCGCCCTTGCCATCGGGATACATAATTTCCCGGAGGGACTAGCGACTTTTATCTCTGCCCTCCAGGCTCCGTCCATCGCGATCCCCGTGGCGGTGGCCATCGCCATTCACAACATCCCCGAGGGTGTCGCTGTTTCCGCGCCCATCTATTATGCCACCGGAAGCAAAAGGAAAGCCTTCCGGTATTCATTCCTTTCCGGACTGGCCGAACCCGTGGGCGCGCTCGCGGGCTACCTCATTCTCATGCCGTTTATCAATGATGTTATATTCGGGGTGATCTTTGCCGCCGTTGCGGGGATCATGGTTTTCATCTCCCTTGATGAACTCCTGCCCGCCGCCAGGGAATACGGTGAACACCATCTTTCCATCTATGGACTGATCGGGGGGATGATCGTCATGGCGCTGAGCCTGCTCCTCTTCCTCTGATATACGTTCTTGCTCTTTCTGTATTGGGTTTACCGTATCAGCATCGCATCGCCGTAGGAGAAAAAACGATACTGTTTTTTTACAGCCTCCGCATAGGCGGCGAGGATATGATCCCTGCCTGCAAAGGCGGAAACAAGCATGAGCAGTGTTGATTCAGGAGTATGAAAATTGGTAAAAAGCTGGTCTGCAATCCTGAAACAATAACCGGGATAGATGAATATCCGGGTACTGCCGCTTCCTGCCCGGAGAATGCCGTCACCTGAAGCCGATTCAAGGGTACGTACCGAAGTTGTTCCCACAGCAAGCACGGGCCTTCCTTCAGCTTTTGCCAGGTTCACCTTCCGGGCGGTCTCTTCCGGAACAGTATATGTTTCGGAATGCATTGTATGATCCTCGATTTTCTCAGTCCGTACCGGAAGAAAGGTTCCCAGCCCCACGTGCAGGGTCACCCAGGCCGTATCTATGCCCCGTTCCGCGATCCGGTCGAGAAGTTCCTGTGTAAAGTGGAGCCCCGCCGTGGGGGCCGCGACGGACCCGCTCTCCTCCGCGTAAACGGTCTGATACCGTTCGCCGTCATCCGCCGTATCCTCCCGTTTAATATACGGAGGCAGCGGAATATGACCGTTTGCGTCAAACCACGATTCATCAAGGGGGCTGTCAAACCGCAGGACACGGAATTCGCCGCCGGTTTCTGTGCGGTATTCCGCCGGAGAGACAAGTTCCGGCGGAACAAGTTCTGCGCAGGTGCCGTCGGGAAAACGGTAGCAGTGTCCCGGCTTGTGGCGGCGGGCATTTTTCACCATCACCTGCCAGAAGATACCGTCCATGTCCGCAAGGGAGCGCCCTCCTGCAAGAGGGCGGATAAAAAGAAATTCGGTCTCTCGATCAAGAGGCGGGTTAAGCCGCAATCCATATACCCTGGCGCGTCTGACCCGGGAGTTGTTGAACACCATAAGAGTCCCCGGCGCGATCAGTTCCGGCAGGTCTTTGAGACAACAGTGGCGGTATCCCCCGCCCTGCCTGCTGATGACCATGAGCCGGTCATCGCCCCTGGTTTCACCGGGACGCTGGGCAATAAGGTGTTCCGGGAGGTCAAAATAAAAGTCTTTCGTTTCCATTGCTTTTGCCGTCGATTCCAAGGTGGCGGTATGCTTTCTCCGTTGCCATCCGTCCCCGGGGAGTACGCTGAAGGAGGCCGCACTGGATGAGGTAGGGCTCATAGTAATCCTCAAGGGTATCTATGGATTCGCCGATTGAAATCGCCAGTGTTTCCGCTCCCACGGGGCCGCCGCCGAAATTCTGTATTATCGAAAGCAGAATCTCCCTGTCATAGCGCTCAAGCCCCAGCGTATCTATCTGGAGCTTATCAAGCCCCTTCGTCACGACATCACAGGTTATCACGCCATCGCTGAGTACCTGAGCAAAATCCCGCATACGGCGCAGCAGTCTGTTCGCCACCCGAGGCGTACCACGGGAGCAGTCGGCCATGAACGCTGCGGCTTCATCCTCAAGCCTGACAGCAAGGATTCCTGCGGAACGCCGTATAATAGAGGAGAGCTCATCCCGGTCATAAAAACCGAACCGCTGCACAATACCAAAACGGCTGATAAGGGGGCTGGACACCATACCGGCCTTTGTAGTAGCGCCTACCAGCGTAAAAGGCGGTATGGGAATACGCACGGTACGCGCACCCGGCCCCTGCCCGATGATCCAGTCAAGTTCGTAGTCCTCCATGGCAATATACAGCATCTCTTCGATAGCGGGTTTGAGGCGGTGTATCTCGTCAATGAAAAAAACCGTGCGCTCCGTGACCGTGGTCAGAATACCCGCAAGGTCTTTTGGTTTGTCCAGCGCCGGGGCGCTGGTGACCTTGAAATCGACACCCAGCTCATTGGCGGTGATCTGGGCCAGCGTTGTTTTACCCAACCCCGGCGGCCCAATGAGAAACAGATGATCCAGGCTCTCCCTGCGGCTGCGGGCAGCTTCGATAAACACCCAGAGATTTTCCTTTATGAGCCGCTGCCCCTGAAATTCATCGAGAAAGCGGGGCCTGAGCCCCGTCTCCTTCTCATCTTCCTGAAGGAAAATATCGGGGCGGATAAAACTGCTTTCCATATAATTATCAGTTCCCACCGGTATGACTCCCTAACTGCTGAGCGCGATAATCGCCTGCCGGAACAGGGCGGATTCCCTCTCCTGAGCCGTCAACTTTGGGCCGAGGGCGGCGTCTATCTTCCGCACAGCCTCCTCGGCCGCTTTTTTGTCAAACCCCATCGAAACAAGGGCCAAAACAATATCCTGCCAGGGGGATACCTCTCCGGCGCTCCCGGACTGCTCCGCCGAAAACACGAGTTTCCCCTTCAGGGTGAGCAGCATCTTCTGGGCGGTCTTCTTGCCGATACCGGGAAGTTTCTCAAGCAGCCCGGTATCCTCCCCCTCAAGCACTTCCGCGAGGCGGCGGGCATCTATATGGGAAAGGATCTTTACCGCCCCCCGTGGACCGATCCCCTCTACCTTCATGAGGTCCAGAAATACGGAACGCTCCGCCGCAGAGGCGAACCCGAAGAGTTTCATCTGATCCTCCCGGTGATACATCCAGATGAAAACCCTTCCACGCTCCCCCACCGGCGGCAGGGCATCGAGGGCCGTATCGGGGACTGTAATGTCCCACTCAATACCGCCGGTATCGAGAAAGAGCGCCGAAGGCATTCTGGCTGTTATGGTGCCGGAAAGGCTGTTGAACATTTTTACAGTATAGCCCAGGCGGCGGGAATATGCAAAGGGGGAACAGAGGCTTCTGTATTTCAGGATTTACCAAGCTCTGTCCCCATTTTTCCGGTAATTACAGACCATCCAGAGGAAGCGCCGGGAAGGGGAATTTTTTCATCGTGAACAAACTCACCGAGCTCCTTCCAGAGAAACGCTTCGGCAAAGTAATCGGGGATGACCCGTCTCAGGGAGAGAACCCGCTGGGCCGATATTTTTTTGAGTGAAAAATCATACCGGATGCCGCCGTCGCCGCCGCTGAGTTCATGTATGGCGGTTTCGATCCTTCTGAGCCTGTGTTTTTCCGAGGCTATGGACTG
>JAISVD010000131.1 GCA_031271875.1 Spirochaetaceae bacterium
GCGGCCTGTTCCCGTGACAGCCCCATGGCCAAAGCTCTTCCAGCGGTTTCAAGGGAATTCTCACGGGCTCCCTGTTTGACACCATCCCGAAAAGCTCCTGTGAGGCGGGAGTACATATCCATCCGCTGTTTTTCCCGATACTCCTCCAGCATCCGCTTCTCTTCACTCCGGCTCAGCTTCATCACTATTCCCACCGCTTTGTTTATCGCAGGGGATTTTCCGGCTACAAGTTCCATATCTTCCTCCGTTTCTGCTTTCAGAAATGACATCCACCACCACAGGTCACTCCCGTCTTCATACTGCGGTACCTTCGGAAGTTCCAATGTATCTATTCTGATTGTATCACTAAAAAGGACTTTTGTCTCCGGTGTACAAAGAAAAAAGTAATTATGATATTCTTCGATCTCAGGAAACATCACAAAGTCACAAATAGTGATGTTGATCACATTTCTGATACGTTCAAACTGCCATCCCTTATAGAGCTGTTCGGTAATCATCTTCGCATTATAATACAGAATACGTTTATGCAGTTCCGGCAGAGGAAGAACCTGCATTTCAATATTGATGACAAAATCTGAGTATGTTCTGACCCTGATGTCGAGGATTCCGAGTTTATCGTCTCTGTGGAGCCGTTTCAGATGCGGGTCTGTGAAGAGCAGACCGGAGTATTCCTCTTTTGGGAATGGCAGAAGATTTTTAAGAAAATCCGCAAGGATGTCCGCATTCCCTGCATCGCCAAAGAGGAGCTTGAAGATGAAATCGCTTTTGGGAGAAAGGATTTTTTGTGTCACGAAGTACTTCCTGTTAAAAGATCAGATGATGAAAAAAGCTGTCTCCTCGTAACTGTACAGGAACAGCCTGGGGGAAGAAACTGAAAATAATGTTCATCACTATAGTATGGTTATCGCTTTTAGATAGTCCTTTTCAGCGGATATTCCGCTTTTTCTGTTCCGGGCACTGTTTTTCCTGTATTATAGATAGTATCATATACATGCAGGACAGGAGAAAAATGGGATGAATACGGAATGGACAGCGGAAAAACTCGCAAAAACAATTGATCATACGCAGTTAAAGGCAACGGCGACCTCGGAGGATATCGTGAAACTCTGCGCCGAGGCACGGGAGTACGGCTTTTATTCGGTATGCGTTAACCCCTTCTGGGTACCCCTTTCAGTCCGGGAACTTGAAGGAAGCGGTGTGGCGGTCTGCACGGTTGCGGGTTTTCCCCTGGGGGCGAATTCCATGCACATCAAGGCAACAGAAGCGGCCCATGCGGTTCTTCAGGGTGCGGAAGAGGTTGATATGGTTATTAATATCGGGGCGCTGAAAAACGGCGATCTTCCGACCGTAGAGGCGGATATACGGAGCGTGGTCGAAGCGGTACGGGAGGCGCAGACAAAAACCGGTATCATTGCCGCCGTCAAGGTCATTATAGAAACCTGCTATCTGACTGATACGGAAAAGGAAGCCGCCTGCGTCTCCGCGAAACAGGCCGGAGCGGATTTCGTGAAAACCTCCACCGGATTCGGCACACCCGGCAGCGACTCCTCAGGCAAACCGATACCGGCGGGGGCTGTCGTGTCCGATGTGCTTCTCATGAAAAAAACCGTCGGAAACTCGATGAGAGTCAAAGCCTCGGGGGGAATCAGAGACCTCGATACGGCCCTGGCGATGCTGAACGCCGGAGCGGACAGACTCGGCGTATCCGCCGGGGTCCATATAATAGAAGAACTGAAAAAGCGGAACAGCGGCGGCTGATCTTCCTCTAAAAGCTCTGTCCCCGCATTAAGAAATTCTTGCATGTAAAACTCTGTCCCTGTTCAGCTCCCCTGAGGACACGCTCTAGTCAAAGGCATATAAAAATTATATACTATCTCTGAATTCGTATGAGAAAGAGGTATCAAAAATGATAAGAGGCGGCGATATCGCAAAGGGAACTGTTCTGCTTATAAAGAACGCGCCCTACCTCGTTGTTGAACGTGAATTTGTAAACCCCGGCAAGGGTTCAGCCTTTGCCCGTGTGAAGATGAAGAACCTCAAAGACGGTTCGGTTCTCACACAGACGATAAAAACCCAGGACAATGTTGAAGATGCCACCGTGGACACCCACGACGGACAGTACCAGTACAGTGACGGCGAAAACCACGTTTTCATGGATATCGTGTCATTTGAAACCATCAATGTGCCGGAACAACTCAATGATACCCTGAAATACTACCTCAAAGAGGGGCTGGAATATCCTATCCTCATCTGGGAGGGAAATCCCATCGACGTGAAGATCCCTCAGAAGATGATATTCACCGTCGCTGAAAGCGAAAACTATGTGCGGGGCGACACCGTCTCCGGCGCCACCAAGCCTATCGTGACGGAAACAGGCCTGACCGTCCGGGTTCCCCTGTTTATCAAACAGGATGAAAAGATCATGGTAAACACCGAAACTGACGAATACGTTGAGCGGGTCAATAGCTGAAATCCGTTCTTTCCATAGAAAGGGCCTCCGTTTATCCAGGAAGGCCCTTTTTCAATCCCCCGTTTATGCCGCAAAAAATGCATTCCGTCCAAAACTCTCATTGAGCTGCCCGATCCCGGCTGCGGTTACCGGATATCTCTGTTTTTCAGCGGAAGTTATCCGGAAACTGAAGTTTCCGGATAACTTTGATTGCATTTTACCGGGATACGGGGTATACTTTTCAAATGGGTAAGGAGGAACAGTAGATGGCAACAAGGGCAATGGATCTCTATGACGCATATAATCAGAACCGCCTTCCAAAGGATCACGGATATATCGTCTCATCGTTTTTTTCACCTTCTTCGGCATATTCCATTTATGAGATAGTCTCCTATGCCGCAGTCAAGAGTTTTTACCTGACCGGCAGCGGTATCACCTTTCAGACCAATGGTAAAAAATTGTATATCCTCGTGGAGCCCTCGGATTACAGCCAGAAAGCCGTGGAACCCTATGTACGATCCAGCAAGGATCAGATCCCCCTCCGTTTCAGCGACCTGAACATCTACACCGCGAAAAACCAGTACCGGATCATGTACAACAAGGTCCCCCAGGAGGTTATGACTTCCTTTACTATCCTCAAACCGGAGGGCATGAATTTTGCGTTCATATTTTATATGATCCCGGAAGTGTACGATATATTGGCGTTGTTTTTTGAAAAAACCTTCAACAGGGAGGCCAATGTTCCCCTGACGGACTCAAAAAAACTCGCAAAGCTAATCTCCTCCGCCATACATGATACAATGGAAGTAAAACTGAGCTGAAAACTCCCGTTCTCATCGTCTACGGACTCGCAACGGCAGACTACCGGTGGATATATTCTTTTTATCCGGTAAGACGCTTTCTTGAAGCGGGAAAGGCGCTTCATATCCCGGTGGAAGTGATCCTGCCGGAAGATTTTCTGCGGGAATACGGAAGCGGAACATACAGGGACTACCGGGTTCTCGTCCGCGGCAGGGTGACCGATGAGGTTTTTACGGTGCTTGAAAAAGGTGCAGTTCCTCACATCAATACCCGTTTCTGCCGGGATATCTGCGATGACAAAACAGCCACAGCGCATTTTCTCGCGGAGAACCGCTGGCCGGTCCCCTGTACGCTGGG
>JAISVD010000274.1 GCA_031271875.1 Spirochaetaceae bacterium
TCGCCAATGAAACAGAAGCCGCTGTTTTTGCAGAGACCCTCTGGTCTCAGACCATTGAGTCTCAAGAGGGCGAAACCGTACCGGCGGAGGAACTCAAACAGACCGTTTTTACCAGATTCACTTCCTCTGAACGGAGCGTTTATCCTCTTATGGTGGAGAAGCTCGGAGCTGCCGGAGCCCGCTGCTGGCAGAACGGCAGATGCACCTTTGTGCCCGCAGTTCCGGTAAGGGCTCCTCTGGACGCAACCGGAGCGGGGGACACCTTTGCAGGGGCCTTCCTCACCGGGCGGCTCCGGGGATACCCCCCGGAGGAGTGCCTGAAGTACGGTAACGCCGCAGCCCGGCTGGTACTCGATCTGCCGGGAACCGGGTTTGCGCCGGGTTCATTCAGCGGTTTTACCGCCGATTTTCTGAAATACAATTTCCCTCCCGTGAAATCCATGTTACAATAGAACCTATGAGTAAAGATTTTATTGTTGAAGCATGCATTGACTCTGTCGAATCCGCCATGGCTGTTGAGGAAGTCGGCTGCCGGCGGGTGGAACTCTGTTCGGCCCTGTTTGAAGGGGGACTGACCCCGACACCGGGTACGGTACGCCGGATACAGCAAACCTCCGGCGTGGATATCATGGCCATGATCCGACCCAGAGGAGGGGACTTCTGCTACTCCCGCGAGGAATTTGCGGTTATGAAAGAAGACCTGAAAATCATGAAGGAGCTTGGCGTCTTAGGGGTGGTTTTCGGTATTCTCCGGGAGGACGGAACAATCGACAAGGAGCGGACCGGAGAGCTTATCGCCCTCGCCCGCCCTCTCAAAGTGACTTTTCACCGTGCCTTTGACGTGACCCCGGAACCCTTCGCGGCGCTCGAAACCCTCATTGAACTGGGGGTTGACCGGATACTCACATCGGGACAGGATAAATCCGTGCTGGAGGGGATCGATCTGATCGCGGAGCTGCACAGGAAAGCCGGAGGCAGGATAATCATCATGCCGGGCGGAGGCATTACCGAGCGCAACTTCCGGAGGATCCATGAAACCCTCGGGTTCGGCGAATATCATATCGGGCTCGGCTCGTGGAAGGAGAGCGCCATGAAATTCAGGCGGAGCTATGTCCCCATGGGAGGCGCGCTGTACCCGCCGGAATACGCTGTCCGGGGGTACAATGCTCAGGCGCTGTCAACTATAATCAGCCATACCTGAACGGCCCGATAACGGTCAGAGTCCATCCGGAATTCGCACTTTCGGGCTTGAGCTCTGTCCCCGCTGCGGCGGGGACAGAGCGGCGCTATTATCAGCGCCGCTGTTACCGCTTCTTCCCTTCCCTGCCGGTAAAGTTATCCATTGTATTGTTTATACCGAAAAAGGAGACGGCGGCGTCAAAAATGCCCACCGGAAGGAGCCTGAGCAGGTACACCAGATAGACAAACCTCGGCATGATCAGCCGTTTTTTCTCCCTCAGCACCGCATCGACTATACGCTTTGCCGCGTAATCGCTTTCAAGAATAGGCAGTAACAGGGGAAACCTGGTTCTGACTCCGTCGAACATGCCGGTATTTATAAAATAGGGACAGACAATCGTTGTTTTGACCTTCTTTTTAAGCCGTTGCAGCTCCATCCGGATCGCCTCGTGAAACCCGAAGGAGGCGAATTTGCTGGCCGAATAATCCGCAAGCCCGGTCACTCCGATCAGTCCGGCGGCGGAGGAAACGGTCACGATGTGGCCGCTGTTCCGCTCGATCATGGAAGGCAGAAAAGCCTTTGTTGTCCAGAACAGGGAAACCGCGTTGATATCCATACTTTTTTCCATTTTTTCGTCCGGGGTTTCAAGGAATGTCTTGCCCGAGACAACTCCCGCATTCTGTATGAGTATATCTACCGGGCCGAAATCGGCGGTGACTGTTCCGGCCAGCCGGTACACCATCTCCCTGTCGGACACATCGCAGACCATTCCCCGTATAAAAAGCCCGCGCTGAGCGCCTTCAAGTTCCAGGGAGCTTATTGATTCGGGATTGATATCCCAGCAGATAACCCGCGCCCCTTTTGCCGCAAAGGAGAACGCCATGAGACGGCCTATTCCGCTTGCTCCGCCGGTAATAAGCACAATGCTGTTTTCAATCTTCTTCATATATTGAATATCGTATATTCAGGTTCCTTAAAACATATGATTTTTCTTGCCTTTGAAATTATTTATGGTTACACTGAATTTGTCTATTACTTTGAAAAACGTTTAAACAGTGTTGAACGTATTTCAAATGTGACAATATACGACAATGTAAGGGAGCATTATGAACATTATTCCGCAGCCGGCTTCACTCAGAATGAAGGAAGGATATTTCAGAAGAACGGGACTTCCCGGCGTCTCAGGGGATAGGGTTTTTCATAGTGAAATAGAGGTATTCACCAACCAAATTCAGGAGATATTCGGGGAGCAGCCGGGGACATCAGGCGGCGGAATAGTATGCGTCCTGAATGGGGATATCCGCGGCAGGGAAGCATACCGGATGCTCATCAGTCCCGGCGGTATCGAGATACAGGCTTCGGAGCCTGCGGGAATTTTTCACGCTCTCCAGACGGTGAGGCAGCTTATACTGACCGGCTATAACGGAGGGGAACTTGCCATTCCCTGCGGGGAGATCGACGATGCTCCGCAGTTCGGATGGCGGGGGTTCATGCTCGATACCTCACGGCATTTCTATTCCGTAAAAACCCTGCGCAAGTTCATCGATGTCTTGGCGCTCCACCATATCAGTGTTTTCCACTGGCACCTTACCGATGATCAGGGCTGGCGGTTTCCCGTTCCGGGATACCCGGAGCTGATCAATAAAGGTTCCAGAAGAGTCGATTGCAGGTCAAACTGGGGCAGGATCTTTGAAGGCTATTATACGGAAGATGATATAAAAGAGGTGGTCGCCTACGCTGCGGCCAGGCATATAGAGGTGGTTCCTGAGGTGGATATTCCGGGACACGCCAGCGCCATCCTCGCTTCATACCCGGAACTGGGATGTACCGGAGGGCCGCACCATGTGAGGGATACTTTCGGTATATTCGATGATGTACTCTGCGCGGGAAACGATGCTATCTACGATTTCGCTGCGGCGGTTTTTGATACCCTGGTACGGCTGTTTCCGTCGGAGTATGTCCACATCGGCGGGGATGAGGTTAAAACCACCTACTGGGAACAGTGCCCCAAATGCCGGAAGCGGATGGAGGAATCGGGTTTTGAACGGGCGGCGCAGCTCCAGGGGCAGGTAACGGTGCGGTTTGTCCGGATGCTGAAAGAGCGCGGAAAGACGGCTATTGGCTGGGACGAGGTGCTTGAAAATACGGACATAAACAGTCTGCCCCCGGAACTGGTGGTTATGTCCTGGCGGGGAAAGCAGGGCGGACAGACCGCTGTTGCCAAGGGGCACCGGGTCATAATGTCGCCCCTCACCGACGGATGTTACTTCGATTACAAGAATTACGACTGCTATGAGGAACCGGGGCAGCACAAAATAACGACAGTGTCCCAGTCATACCACCTGAACCCTGTCGCGGATATGACCGAATCCCAGGCCGCCCTTGTTATGGGCGGACAGGGCAACCTCTGGTCGGAGCTTATCTACGCTGACAGGCTTGCGGAGTATATGATATTCCCGCGGATATGCGCCCTCGCG
>JAISVD010000134.1 GCA_031271875.1 Spirochaetaceae bacterium
AACAAGTATAAGTCCCCGCCTGAAATTTTTGAGAATAGCGCCGGTGTAAAAACTGATAACCAGAATAACACAGGCTGTGGCGATAAAATAGGCAGCGGTAAAATGCATCTGTTCCGCCAGTGAAAGGAGCAGGGCGTAGAATATGATATTCGTTACCCCCACCAGAACATACTGGATCGGATGTATTCTTTTTTTGGTAAAAACTTCAAAAAGCAGAATAATAACAAACGGAATCACTATAAAAAGGAGCGCATATTTCACTGCCCGTTCGGTTTTGTGATATACCCCAACGGAATCAAAGAAATCAACCTCCATATCGTTTCTGCTGTAATTTGTGTACCTGTTTTGTGATTCAGACAGAAAATATTCCGGGAGTTTTCCCGTTCCTATAGGCTGTCTCCACTGGGCCATAAATCCATCGTCGTTTATCTCCCTTATGATCGGTGAATTTCCCCCGATGAAAGACGGCGTCGGCCAGTCAGCTTCAAGCTGTACATTTGTACCAAGCCCGATGGGGACAATGGTTATGGAACCGCCCCCGCCTGTTTCCATGGTAAAATCCAGTTCCAGCCGCCCCGGCGCCGCCGCCATTTTACCCGCCAGCGCTGCATCAGTGATGTCCAGGGAAGTAAAATCCGAAGTCAGTTCCAGGATGCGTCCATCGGGCATTGCAATGACCGGCATCTCTCTGAGTGCACGGGGGTCCGATAGTTCGATACACAGCCTGCTGTTCCCCAGATGGATATTGCTTTTTTCATTGAAAAGGGCCGCGATCTTCTCCTCCTGTATGTCGAATACCGCTTTGAAACTGAATGTTCCGGTAAAAACAGTGGCGGTATAAATTCCCCGGGACCGTTCCTCCGTTACCGCCGTACCGTTTATTGTCAGTTCCCGGGGAAGAATGACCACCTCCCTCCGGTGGATGGTATCTTTATAAATCTCATCTACCGGAACAATAATAAAAGGCCCCGCGATAACGAGTTCCCCTCCCGCTCCCTCTATTATCTCCTGTTTTACGGAAGTTGAAAGCTGCTGCCGTTCCCGTACTATCAATGAAAGCATCGCCGCCGGTATAAGCAGCGCCAGGGATATCCCCGCGATGATAAGGGCTTTGATTCCGAAAAATGCGCCTCCGGAAAGTTTATTCTGCATAAAATCCTCCTGTTTATCTGTTATTGAGACTAAGTATGCTAAAAGAATGCGGCGGAATTATGGCAAACATCCGGTTTTCTGATGGTATTTTCAGGAAATTACAGCTCAGTTTTGCCATTGTTTCATTATATTATAGGGCAGGCTGAGAATGAAACAGGCTCCCGTTTCATCGGCGGTATGTTTCACCGAAACGGTTCCTCCTCCGCTTTCAGCTATGGAGCAGACGATTGCGAGACCCAGTCCCGAATGTTCTCCCGAGCGGCCTCCCCGGCGGTTTGTATAGAAGCGTTCAAATATTTTTTCCCGGAGTTCCTCCGGGATGCCGGGGCCGCTGTCCCTGACCTGTAATTCAAGATACGCTCCGTTTATCCGCAGTTCCGCCCTGACCGGCTTATCATGGGGAGAAAATGAATGGGCGTTTTCGAAGAGATTTCTTACCGCTGTTTCCAGATTCTGAATTTGAACGGACACCTCCATACAGGAATAGCGGGAGGAGGAAGCCGCCGGGTTTTCAAATATCACCGGGGGAGAACCATACCGCTGCGCCTCCTCGCTGATAACCATTCCGAACTGTTCCGCCGGTGTTGTACCGGCGCTCCGTTCGAGAAGGGTGAGGGCCCGCAATCCGTTTATTGTTTTTTCCATTCTCCCGCAGGCGTTTTCTATCGATGCGATAAGTCCTTTCTGCACAGGTTCTTCCGTTTCCAGAAGCTCGGCGCTGGCCCGAATTCCCGCGAGAGGATTTTTCAGTTCATGGGCCGCATCCGCCGAAAAGCGTTCCGCCCAGTCTATCCGCTGTTCAAGTCTTCCCACAAGATCGCCGAATGCGTCCGCGAGGGTATCTATTTCATCACGCCTTCCGCTGCCAGAAAACCGCTTTCGGGAATACTCCGCAGGGGTCAGTTTTTTTTCCGTCCCTGTATTTCTCTTTGTCCTGCCGGTAATTCCGAACTGTTTCGCTTCATTTTTGAGCCGTGAGAGGGGCCGCGAAATGGTTAAGGCCAGTATCAGGGACACGGCGATTGCGATGAAAAGGCTGAACAGAAAAACCCTGCCCACGCCGAGGCGGAGACCGTAGAGATCGTTCAGTATCCGGTACGTTGACTGTGAAACAAGTACCGCTCCCTGTACTTCACCGCCGGAAAAAACAGGCAGCGCGGAGTAGAGGGTGATCGATGTTTGCCCGCCGATTGAAACACGGGTGGTGGAACCGTACCGTCCGCTCAGAGCCGCCTGTATCTCCTCTCCGTCAAACTGTTTTTTTCCTGAATAGTAGTCCGCTCCCTGAATCGGCGGCTGCGGCGGCAGTATGTACTTCCTGTAGACCCGTACAGGTATTGAGAGGATACGGTACAGAAAGGTATCCTGGGGAGGTTTCCGCTGATCTGAACCCTCACCGGCCGTTTCCGGCGGATCGGCAGCGGAAGATGTGATACTTCTGGAACTCTTCTCTTCATGATAGGTAGTTACCGGCGATATCGGATATATGGCGCTGCTGTCTGCGAGAAGAACGCCCTCTTTGGAGAGCGCCCTGATTCTGCTTGTGTGCTTCTGTTCCAGTGAGGCGATTATCCGCTGCGCCCGCTCCCTGTCAACAGGAGCTTCCCCGAGCCACGCCGCAAGCGATCTGCCTTCCTGTACCAGCGCGTGTTCAAGATTATCCAGGAGCGCTTTTTCGTATGCCTCAAAGCTGAGAAATCCCGCCACGGGAACAAAGATAAGCAGACTATTGAAGAGAAAAAGCCGGAGAGCGATAGGCCCCCGCAGCAGGGGTTTAACTTTCATCCCGTTTTTCCATCCGGTAGCCGAATCCGTATACGGTATGGATGAGTTCTTCAGCACAGCCCGCCTCGGCAAGTTTGCGCCGCACCCGTTTGACATGACTGTCTATGCCCCTCTCCGTGATCCACGTATCCTGCGGCCACGCGCTGTTCAGAAGCTGTTCACGGGAGAGCGCACAGCCGGCATTTTCCCTGAGCGCACGGAGGATACGGAATTCGCTGACAGTGAGGTGTATCTCTGTACCGCAATACCAGGCGCGGAACGCTTCCGCGTCGATACGCAGCCCCCGTTCCTCTGAGGAAACCGCTTCCGTCTGGGGCAGGGGAGTCCGGCTTCTTCTGAGTACCGCCTGTACCCGGGCGCAGAGCTCCCTTACGGAAAAGGGTTTGCCTACATAATCATCAGCGCCGAGGGAAAAACCACCGAGCCGGTCGAGCTCCTCATCCCGTGATGTGAGGAGGATCACCGGAAGCGTACTGCCGCTCATACGGAGCCGCGAAAGTATCGCCGTACCTTCAAGTCCGCCCATCATGATATCGAGAACCGCGAGATCGAATCTGCCCTGATCCTTGAGCTGCTCCCATGCGGAAATCCCCTCCTCCGCCGTAACCACCTCATGACCGTCCCTGCGGAGGGCGAGACAGACCGCGTCCCGGACCGAAGGTTCATCGTCGGCTATCAGTATACGGGACATATACATCTCCTGATCCTGGTATACAAAGAGGTATCATGGAAACAGTATACCACGATAAGCCTTCGTGTTTCCTCAGAAAACAAGCAGATTGCTGCAAAATTGTCTGTACCGGCCTTAACCGCCGCTGGGCAAGAAACCGGGAAAATGCAGAAGAAGCCCCCATTTCACTTTTTATGAAAGTCGTATAAGATGGTAAAATGGCGAAAACAATCAGGCCCGGCACAGCAGATAATCCTGAAAGCGGTGTGACACAGAAAAAGCAGCCCTCCCTTCTTGCGTCGGGGACGAGCCTGTCTGTTCTGACCCTCGGATCGCGCATACTCGGACTTGTGCGGGAGATGATAAAAGCCTCCCTGCTGGGTACTTCGGCCCTAGCGGACGCCTTCAACGTGGCTTTCATGATTCCCAACCTGTTCCGCAGGCTCTTCGCGGAAAACAGTATCTCCGTGGCGTTCATTCCCACATTCAGGGGATACCTGGAGGACAGGGAGAAAGAGGAGACCAGGGAGTTTCTTTCCGCCACGATGACGCTCATCGCGTTTCTGACCACGCTCATTGTGGCCGCCGGAATAGCGGCTTCACCGCTGATAGTCCCCCTGTTTACCGGGGAAAACACCCAGGCCCTTCCCTCGGAGACGGTTCTGCTGACGCGGATCATGTTTCCCTACCTCGCGATCATCTCGCTGGCCGCATTTTTTCAGGGTATCCTGAACGGGGTGAGGATATTCCTGCCCTCAGGGTTCACTCCGATCCTGTTCAATATCTGTGTGATCGCCTGCACCTATCTTCTGGCTCCCTTCACGGAGAACCCCGCCCGTGCCATGGCTGCGGGGGTCATCATCGGCGGTATCATACAGGCGGGATTCCAGATGCCTTTTGTACTGAAGCAGGGCTGGAAATTCTCCTTTACGTCGATCAATAGAGCGTTTTCAAATCCCGGAACGAGAAGGGTACTTACACTTGTGGGGCCCACAATCATAGGGATGGCGGCGTATCAGCTGAACGATATCGTCTCCACCGCCCTGGCCGGACGGGCGGGAAGCGGTATTGTTTCGAGCCTCCAGTACTCGCTGCGGCTGCAGGAGCTTATTCTGGGTATTTTCGCGGTGTCCATCGGTACGGTCATACTGCCGGATTTGTCCAGTTTCGCGAAACGGGAGCGCTGGGGGGAATTCAATGCCATGCTCTCCCGGGCGATGGATATTATCGCCCTCATAACGATTCCCGTAACCTTTTTCGCGCTTGCCACGGGAGAAAATATCATTATTCTCGTTTTCAGGAACAACAGGTTCACTGATGAATCGGTCAGGCTGACCCTTGAGGCTTTTATATGCCACATCGGGGGGCTCTATTTTATAGCCCTCAACAGAATCGTATCTCCCGCCTTTTATGCCCAGGGGAACACGAAATCTCCGACCATAGCGGGTATAATCGGGTTCGGCATCAACATCATTCTGGCCCTGCTTCTGGTTACACCTATGAGGGGCGCGGGCATCGCTCTGGCCCTCAGCCTGGCGAGTCTGGGGAACACGATAGCGCTCTTTGTCTTTCTCCGCAGGAACC
>JAISVD010000022.1 GCA_031271875.1 Spirochaetaceae bacterium
AACCATTTAAGGAAAAAAATTTGTATGCCCATAGAATGGAAAAAGACCCGGAGAATATGTTATCCAAAGACATTCTGAAAAAAGTATGTAGTGAAACAAAGGACATTGCAGAAAAATGGTTTAATGGAAAAGACGATAATTGGTTAAAATTATCGTCTAAAATATGCAATGAAATAACAAACCATGAACTAATGCTTACGCATTTAAGGCATATGATGTACCATGTAGGACATTGTGAAGCACTATTCAGAGAAAATGGAATAGAAACAGGTGAATGGATAGATTGGTAAATGGATAAGGATAGAGCCTCTTGCAAAACTTTCCGAGTTTTGCAATTTCCTCAATATAAATTTCGATAAAACTTGCCAAAATCCATAATTAAGGATATCATTTTTGAATGAACGATAAAATGAAAGAGCTATTAGGAGGACTCTTCGTTGCTTTTCTTGTGATTTTATCAAGTGTAATTGCAGGATTCATTTATCTTTTCATATTATTAAAAAGTGAATATATTGCTGCACATGATACATTAGGATATATGATTTATCTGGTAACAGCTGGTTCAATATATTGTATATTACTGATACTGTTTAGACCATTAGTTAGGTACAAAATGATTGCGAAGAAGGGAGTGAATTCTAAAGCTCTGTCCCCTTTGGGGAACTCTCCAAATGAAAATGTACAAAAACTGCTTGAGGTACGAGACCTCAAGATCGGCTTTCCCGTGATACGGGGTACGGAGGAGCTATATATTCAGGCAGTACGGGGTGTTTCCTTCTCCCTCAATGAGGGGGAGGTTCTCGGTATTGTCGGGGAGAGCGGTTCAGGAAAAAGCGTTACCACCTCGGCCATTCCGGGACTGCTGCCGAAAAACGCGGTTATCAGCGGTTCCATCAGGTTTGAGAGGACAGAGCTGGCGAAAACGCCTGCTGACGGGAATTCTGCGGGACTTCCCGAAAAAGAGCTGCGTATGTACCGGGGCAGAAAGATCGGCATGATATTTCAGGAACCGGGACGCTCCTTTGATCCCCTCCAGAACATGGGCAGCGTGTTTTATGAGACCTTCAGGAATTCTGACCCCTCCATAACAAAAGAGGAAGCCCGAGTCCGGGCGGAGGCGCTCCTCAGTGAAGCCGGCCTCGGAAATGCCGGGGAACGGCTCGGGAATTTCCCCCACCAGTTTTCCGGGGGGCAGCTCCAGCGGATCGGGATCGCCCTCGCTCTCGCCGGCATCGCTCAGGGGAGCGGACTGCTCATCGCCGATGAACCGACCACGGCCCTGGATGTTACTATCCAGTCCCAGATAATCGCCCTGCTGAAGAAGCTCCGGCGCACCAGAGGGCTTTCGATCATTTTTATCAGCCACGATATCGATCTTGTGGCTGATATCGCGGATACGATTATGGTCATGTACGGAGGGATTGTGATGGAGCGGGGAACCACGGCGGAGATCATCCGCTCACCAAAGCATCCGTATACAAAAGCGCTGCTTTCCGCATCCCCCGGATTCGGCAGCCACTATTCAAGGGAGCGGCTCGCGTCCATACCCGGTAGGGTTATCGACCCCGCCTCTCCCGGAGCGGGATGTCCCTTCGCGCCCCGGTGTCCGTCGGCCCTTCCGGTATGCAGTGCAGATATACCGAAACTGCTGGTTCAGGCTGACGGGCAGGAAGTCCGCTGCCTTCCGGAAATAATAGGTATATGATATGTCGGTAATACAAGTATCCAATCTGAAAAAACGGTTTAATCTCGAAGCGGGATTCTTTGCCCGGTTCGGAAGATATGTCTACGCGGTAAATGATGTCTCTTTCTCAATCGGACTCAATGAGACATACGGACTTGTGGGAGAGTCGGGCTGCGGAAAAACCACCACCGCCAGACTTCTCGTCCGCATGTATGAAGCGGATTCCGGTGATATCCTGTTTCAGGACACCGCCAACGTGCGGGATATGGGAAAGCGTGAGCTGAAGCGCTACCGCGAAAAGGTCAAATATGTGTTTCAAGACCCGGCGCGTTCCCTGAACCCCCGCATGAGCATCCGGGAAGTGCTGCTTTCTGGATACCGCTGGTCTTCACTCTGGCCGGGAAGGCAGGAGGCTCTCAGGGAGGCTGCGGCCATCATGGAAGAGGTCGGAATGACTCCGGCAGACCTGGAACGCCGTCCGGCGGAATTCTCAGGGGGACAGCGGCAGCGTATCTCCATCGCCAGGGGACTCCTCATGCAGCCGGATCTGCTTATCTGCGATGAGGTTGTTTCGGCCCTGGACGTATCCATTCAGGGACAGATACTGAACCTGCTTCTGGATATCAGGAAGCGCCGGAACCTTTCATTCCTGTTTATCGCCCATGATCTGAAAGTGGCATGTTACTTCTGCGACCGTATCGGGGTAATGTACCGGGGAGAACTGATGGAGGAGGCCCCTGCGGCGGAACTGTACCGGACAGCGAAGCACCCCTACACAAAGCGGCTCTTTTCAAGCGCCGCCTACGGACTGGATGCAGGAACCGTATCAGGAGGGATAATACAGGGTGAAGCCGATACCCGGACAACTGCTGACGGAAGCGGCGGCTCCGGATGCTGTTCCTTTGCCGACAGGTGTCCTCTGGCCGGACAGGAATGTTTCACGGAGCACCCGGAGATGCGGGAGATAACTCCCGGCGTACCAAGCCACAAGGTGCGGTGTATCAAAGCCTGAAGAACCCTTGAGTCAGTTCCCCTATTTATCGTATTTGAGGCTCCATATGATACCGCCCGCTCCGGCGAGGATAACAATCACACCAAGAATGCGTATTATCGTTATTCCGATGGCAGCGGGAATCGCAAAGAGAATTGCGGCAACTATGATGGAGATTACCGCCTCAATAAGATACGGCTGATACGGATACCCCGCATTCTTCAGCTTCCATGTTCCATAGAACTCAAGGAGCGCTGAAACAATAAGTTCCGCAGCAAGTATATAAATGATAACGGTCCATACGGCGCCGGCAAGGATCAGCGGAGCAAAAACAGCGATAACGCCCACAATAATACTTATGACGGCCCGCACCATGATAATACGGCGGTAGGAGGTGTCCTCAAGCAGCTTCCGGACGGAAACAATATTCATGATTCCGTTTATAATGGCGGCGATACCGATAGCGGTAACCAGGGCCGAGGTGAATCCCTGGGGAGCAAAAAGCATTACCAGCCCCAGCAGAATACATACGCAGCCGGTAATAATATACGATTTTTTCATTATCCGCTCCTTCTTTCAATCACTCTTGTTTACAGTAATTATACGATAGTATCCCGTTTTCCGCCACAGAAAAAATCCGCGAAACAGGGCTCTCCTATTTTTTGATATATGAATATTTGTTTTCGCCTTTCCTGCTGTACCTGATTCCAACATCCAGCTGGTACTGATATACAATATCGTAAGGTTCCATTGTTTTGTTCGACCCCAGGTTTCCGTTATCGATGGAGGCGATACCGTTGACAAGAAGCGTCCAGCGCTTCGCAACAGGCAGTTCGACTCCGGCCAGTCCTCCCAATCCGAGGCTCATATAGTTCCAGCGGTCCGAATTCTGAAAAAGGAAATGCAGCCCCGGCGCCAGGTTGATGCGGACATACTCCCACATATTCAATTCGATAGCGACCCCGGCAAACAGGTCGATGGCATAACGGATCACATTTTTGGGCACCTGGGGACCATCGTTGAATTTGAACGAGAGAGGATAATAGGCGGCAAGCCTGACAATACTGTTCAATGGCTGCATATTCACCGTCTTTATACCAAGATATATACCGGGCATGAAATCGGTAAAAACGAAATTACTTCTTGTCTCTTTTTTTATAATCCTTGTGATCCAGGAAGCGGTAACGCCCTCATTGAAAATAATAAAGGGTTTGTTTTTTATCACGGGAATTTCGATTTCGGGATCGGAGACCGGGTTGTCCCCGGAGGACTCCGCATACAATCCGGAGAGCAGCAGAAGCGCAAACAGCAGGGCAAACGATACGTTCTTCATCGATATTCCCCCTAATTTGCCGTTTTATAGAGTGTGAGAGGAATCAGCACACCTTCTTCACTGGTCCAGTTCAGATAGAGCATGTTTCCCCGGATGTCCCATTCGGAAACAATCTGTTTTCCCGTTGAACAGGAGAGAACCAGGGAATTCAGCAGTACCGTATACTCTCCGTCATAGGTAAGCTTTCCTTCCACAGGGTCCATCATCGAAGCCGAAAAGGTATTATCCGAAAACAGGGAGAGTTTATCTCCCCTGTTGTCCGCCCAGGAACCGTACAGCGGAGAGGGCTCAATACAGGAGCACCACAGAACAGTGGCGGCAAGAATACTTGCGGCAAGAATAATCAGAAAAAGAAACCGGTTTGCCGGTATACAGAATCTTTTACATAACAAACTCATAATTACTTTTCTCCTACTGTCCAGCTGACAGACCCACGGGAGAATCCATCAGGTTCAATTCCGTAGGTCCCGCCGGCGGCGCTACCGCCTTTGATCTCAATAGCATCATAATATACTTTACCCGGATACATGCCGGTACAGACCATCGTTCCGTCCATGGATCCGTTGGCGCTCATATTGGCTGATGTGTTGGTGCTTCCGGTGACAGAAAAATACCACCCCAGAGAGCTGTCATTTTCTATATAGAACTCGGTATAATTGGTATAATCCATGGTAATCCGCGCCCCCAGGCCCTGAGTTTTGGCGTTATATCTCAGCGTACCGGACAGGGCGCCGTTGACACTCTCCGATCCGAGCTTGTCCAGATCATTGGCCTTGTGCATAAGGGTTAGTTTTTTATGGGAAGCCTTAACGGTTTTGTTGAATTCGATCATATACTGCTCATACGTGAGTGCGCCGTATCCTGAGACAGTATCGGAATAATAGGCGCCCTGCCCAAGAATGTTAAGCGACAGTACCTTGTAATAATAGAACTTGCCTGTTTTGGCGGTTTCATTTATATCCGTGTAGGTAAAAACACCGCCGTTTTCACTTGAAGCATCAACCGGGGTATCGGTTATCTTTCTGAACCCCGTATCGGGCCGGGTTGAACGGTATACATGATAGGAAGCGGGGGTCTCCGTATTCGGTTTTTTCCAGGTTACCTGCACGGGATAGATACCGGATGCATTCGCGTCCCAGCCCGCAATAAAGGCCGCTTTTGTCGCGGCCTGAATGACCGATGCCGCAGGCGGAGGCGATACGGTTTCACTGGGGGAACTTTCAACGGAACCGGCGTTGACGGTAACGACCTTATAGAAGGTATAGACGGG
This sequence comes from Spirochaetaceae bacterium, assembly GCA_031271875.1. Classification (GTDB taxonomy): domain Bacteria; phylum Spirochaetota; class Spirochaetia; order Treponematales; family Treponemataceae; genus JAISVD01. The sequence continues at coordinate 5,279 of JAISVD010000022.1, forward strand.
CAGATTATCGGCGTGTATAAAACCATCGTTCTGTATAAAGGCGGGAGCGGAAACCGAAGCAACCTCGTTGCTGAATGAACCGGCAAGAGCATTATCTGCGTATATCCTGTATGTATAGGTGTCCTGCTCTGTTTCAGACCCGATTGCGGGTATCCATATAACAGAAATGGAACCGCCGTCGGTTTTTTTGGCGGAAACAGTTATCGGAGGACTGAGAATATACCCTTCGACAATATCCGTTGAAATCTGGCTTTTCAGTACCTTCTCACCGTCTTCAACAATCGTCTGGACCTGATAATAATAGAAAAGCCCCGGTTTAAGCTGCGTTGTATCGACCCACCAGGGGTCTGTGGTTTTCTCCGTAAGCCGGGTAAGTGATGAGTCGTTGGAACTGTACCGGTAAACAGCATAATAGGCTCCATTGTCCTGAGAAGCGTCCCATTCGATTTTTATCTCCCCGACGGAATTCCCCCTGCCGGATCCGGCTGCAAGACGGACATTTGCGGGTATACCAGGGGAACCGTTTGCCAGCGCATAACCCATGGCAAGGTTCCCGGCAATACTTGTATTTCCGGAACTGTTTATCGCATAAACCGAATAGTAAAATTCCTTTCCCTGTTCCGCTTCGGAAACAGTATTTCTGTACTGTGTCTGGTTTCCGTATACGGAACCGAGAAAATACGATGAGGCACCGGAGGAGTATTCGGAACGGTATATGTTATAAGAAACGGCATTCGGAACCCTGTTCCACTGGACAGTTATCATCGTGAGAGAGGTTCCGAGGCTCGCTTTTACCCCCGAAGGCGCCGGAAACAATGTACCGTACCGGGCTTCGGTGGGA
>JAISVD010000051.1 GCA_031271875.1 Spirochaetaceae bacterium
CCGGACAGAGAGGGCCTTTTTATAGCAATCCCCGGAAAAATTCGTTGACAGTGCATAGTTTCCTATGATGATACGTCTTTTTACCTCAGAGCCAAACCCTTCGCTCCTGGTGGCGATATAGAGTTCATCAAAACCCTCTCCGGGATCCCGCCGCAGGCCGTACCTGATACCGTCAAAGCGGGAGAGATTGCTCGCGGCCTCGCTCAGGGCGATAACATAATAACTGGCGATTGAAGCGTCCAGTATGGGAATATCAACTGTTTCAATTACCGCTCCCCGCTCACTGAACCATTTTTTTGCCGATTCAAAAAGTGCGGCTACCTGGGGATCCAGTCCCTTCGCCGCCTCAAACTGCCTGGGTACAGCGACTTTCAAACCGGCGATGTCGGCGGCCTTCAGGTTTTTCAGGGCCGAAATATCGAGGTCTGCGCTGGTGTCATCGTAAGAATCCGCCCCGGCCATCACCGAAAGGGGCAGCGCGATGTCCCGGGGCGTACGCCCCATAATTCCCGCCTGATCCAGAGAACTTCCGAACCCCACGATCCCCCATCGGCTGAGGGTTCCATAGGTCGGTTTGAGACCGTACACGCCGCAGTAACTGGCCGGAAGCCGTACCGATCCTCCTGTTTCAGTTCCCAGCGCGAAAGGGGCCTGATACCCCGCAACCACCGCCGCGGATCCGCCGGAACTTCCCCCCGGCGCATAGTCCCTGTCAACGGGATTCCGGGAGGGGCCGTAGGCCGAGTATTCCGTTGAGGAGCCCATGGCGAATTCATCCATGTTGCATCTCCCCAGAAGAACAGCGCCGGCATCAAGAAGGCGCTGCACGATAGTAGCGTTATACGGGGCCGTATATCCTTCAAGTATGCGGCTGCCGCAGGTACAGGATTTTCCCTTAACGGAAATATTATCTTTCACCGCAAAGGGAACGCCCAAAAGCGGCTGCTTATCTGAGTTGCCTGCAACTCGGTTTCCGGCCGCCGGATCCCCGGCCGCCCGCTTCTCGTCGGCTGCTGCGGCAAGACTTTGTGCATCCTCAAACCATTCGATGTAGCCGTTGAGCGGCTTTTCCGTACCGCAATCCTGATCATACCGTTTTTTCAGGGCCTCAACGGCAGCCGCGCTGGTCAGCCTTCGTTCAGAAAAAGCCTCCAGCAGTTCCGTAACTCCAAGTGAACATATATCCATTTTATGCCCCGCCTCCAAGCACCTTCGGTACCCGGAAATACCCGTCCAGAAATTCCTGAGACATGGCCTTCATATCCCTGACCTCAAGTCCTGAGACCGCTTCATCGGGACGGAGGGTCTCCGCCGTTGTTGACGAATACGCATCATAGGGGTTTTCATTATCATCGTACACAGAAAGAATATCAAAATATTCCACAATCTGATCAACCTGCTGCCTGAGAAGTTCAAGATTTGAACTCTCCGGAGAGAGACGCGACAGATACAGCAGCGTCTCAAGCGTAACAGCATCAATTTTTTTTGCTTCAGAACTCATCGTCTTTTACCCTCAGTAAAGAATGCCCCTGATATTTGGGCATAAACCGTCTCGGTTCTCCGTATTCAAACTGAACCGTAACCACAAATTCACCGTCAGTATAGCATGTTTTTTGAATTATGCCATAGCCGTAGTCATCATGAAAGAGCTTCTGTCCCGGTGACCAGAGGTCGCGAGGCCGCTGCCCGGAGAGGCCGTCATCCCTATGCTGCCGGCTCCGCATTTTCCACGGATCCATCCCGATTACTTCAATTGAAGCGGGTTCCATCTCCTCAAGGAAAAGGCTGGGCCGCATGGGGGCTGTTTTACCGTAGAGCCTGCGGCTGGCACAGCTTGTCAGATACAGTTCGTCCTTTGCCCTGGTGATACCGACATAGCAGAGCCGCCGCTCCTCCTCAAGCTCCGACGGGTCTTTGTCATCCCGGGGAAATATTCCCGCTTCCATACCGGTCATGATTACCCGGGGGAACTCCAGCCCCTTCGTGTTATGTATCGTTATAAGCGTCACCGAGTCGGCGCTCTCCTCCTGCTGTTCCATGGAGCGATCCAGTTCAATGTGTTCAAGAAACTGAACAAGCCCCTCCCGTGAAAGCGGATAGAGGGCGGCTCCGTTCATCAGTTCCTGAAGGTTTGCCATCCGCTGTGACCCTGCGATCTCATCCTCCGCACGGTAATACTCCCCCAGGCCGGTACAGTCGATAAGCTTTTCGATGAACACCGCAAGGGTATCGCCGGGTTCCGCATTTTCCAGCGCCGCATTGAGGGACGCCATGATATGCAGAAATTCCGTCAGCCCTCCCTGGGCTTTTGTACTCAGTGAGCCGAGCATCCTCGAACAGGCATCGATAATACTGCCGCTGTTTTCGGCGCCATCCCCGGCGCCGGTTCCGGCGGCATACAGGCTGCGGCGCGCCTCCTCCACGATTTTGTCCTGGGTTACCGCACCGAGTCCCCGTGCCGGTTTGTTGACCACCCGGTGAAAAGCGACAGAGTTCCGGGGATTCACCGCAAGAGCCAGGAACGCGAGGGCGTCCTTTATCTCCTCCCGTTCGTAAAACTTGAGGGAACCTACCACCCGGTAGGGTATCTGCCGATGGAGGAATTCGGTCTCAAAACCAAGTGACTGGGCGTTTGTACGGTACAGTACCGCCCAGTCCGCCCAGTGGCCGCCCTTCTGCACAGCATCTTGTATGAGCTGGGCGCAGAACGCCGATTCCTCATCCTGGTCATGGAGAAACAGGAGAACCGGTTTCTTCTCCCCCGGACGCTGTGCCAGCAGAGTCTTTCCCAGCCTTCCTTTGTTGTTGCGTACCACCTGATCGGCGACCGCGAGGATGGGCTTTACCGAACGGTAGTTCCGCTCCAGCCGGATCACCGTTGTATTGAGGAACTGTTCGGGGTAGGAGAGGATATTCTGAACTTCCGCCCCGCGGAACCGGTAAATCGATTGATCGTCATCACCCACCACACAGAGATAGGTGTTCTCCCCCGTCAGCGCCCGCAGCAGTTCAAACTGCGCCACATTCGAATCCTGGTACTCATCGACCAGTATCACCGTAAAACGCTGGCGGATCCGGCGGCGCACCTCCTCATTCTCCCGCAGTATTTTTACGGGCAGCATGATCAGATCCCCAAAATCGAGATTACCCGTCTCCCGCAGCCGCTGCTGATACAGACCGTAGATCCTGCGGAATTCCGGGTCCGGATCTATGATGTCGAGTTTCGGGCTGTCCGGTTCAAGGCAGTAATCCTTTGCCCGGGATATCCTGTGGACAAGGGATGCTGTCCGGTTCCGGGCAAGGTCCGGCACTGCCTTCGAAAGGAGCGTGACCGAGTCGGTATCGTCATATATCGTGAATCCCGAATCCGCGTCGGCGAGGGCGGCGTTACGGCGCATGAACCAGGCGCCGAAGGAGTGAAATGTGCGTATTACTGCGGAAGCGGCCCGTTCATCGAGGGCCTTCGCGCGTTCCGCCATCTCCCGGGCCGCCTTGTTTGTAAAGGTGACCGCGAGAATCGAAGCGGGATCGACGCTGCGTTCTCTGATGAGCCACGCTATTTTTGTGGTTATGACCCGTGTTTTTCCTGATCCGGCCCCCGCGAGAATGAGCAGCGGCGATCCCTCGTGACAGACCGCATCACGCTGCTCCGGGTTAAGGGCGCTTAACATTTTTTCCGTCATCATGGTAACCCCCGCCTTTTATACGGGAACAGCTTCAAGATCGACCCCTGATACCCCGGTGATGAGAGCCCTCACGACCATGCCCGGGCTCAAAGTCCTGAGACTTTGAGCCCCGCCTTCCTGTTCAGGGTTCTCGTACTGCATCACCACAGCGCCGTCAACCTCCGGGGCCTGAAACCAGCAGCGCCCCAGCGTGAAACTGTCCTCGCCGCCACGGATTATCTCTTCTATAAGAACGTCGAACTGCTGTCCCACATATTTTTTCAGTTTTGCTTCTGTTATACGGCTCTGTACCGTCTCAAGTTCCGTTTTTCTGGCTCCGGCGGTTCTGCGGGGAACCTGTTTTTTCATCTCCCCTGCGGGGGTGTCATCCTCCCGGCTGTATGCAAAGCATCCGGACCAATCCGCCTCCAATTCCCGCAGGAATTCCGCAGTATGCTCAAACGCTTCCTGAGTCTCCCCGGGGAAGCCGGTCATGAAGGTTGTTCTCACCACGGCGTCAGGCAGCTCTCTTCGTATCTCCGCTGCGAGGTCAAGATAACCGGCGGCGGTTCCCCGCCGGTTCATCGCTTTCAGAATCCCGTCGTCACCGTGCTGGAAGGGTATATCAAAATAGGACAGAATCCTCCGGTCTTGCCGTATCACCGGCAGTATGTCCCGGGGAAAGTTATCCGGGTGAATATAAAGCAGGCGTACAATAAAGTTCCCATCCATTGCGGATATCCGCGAAAGGAGTTCCGCCAGAGGTGACAGAGCAGGAGACAGAACCGTCCTTGTCCCGTTAAGGACGTCCCTGCCGTAGGAAGCGAGGTCCGGACCTATGAGATTTATCTCGTATACGCCCCTGTTCAGCAATGTCCGTATTTCGTTGATGATATCTTCAGGGGAACGGCTTCTGAGGCTCCCCCGGATCAGAGGAATCGCGCAGAAGGTGCACCGATTGTCGCAGCCTTCGGTTATCTTTACATACGCTGAACCGGGAAAAGAGAGGAGCATGGGACGCTCCCCGCAGCAGACCCCTTCCTGGGGTGAAATAACGGAACACCGTTCTCCCGAAAACAGCGCTTCGACTGTCCCGGTTATCCGGGACAGGTCTCCGTTTCCAAAGAACCCGTCAGCTTCGGGAAGGTCGGATAAAAGCTGCTCCGCGTAACGCTCCGCAAGACAGCCCGCCAGCAGTATCTTTGCCTGCGGAAAATCTCTCCGGGCGGTCATGACCGCCTCTATGGATTCCGTTTTGGCGCTTTCTATGAATCCGCAGGAATTTATTATGATCAGAAGCGCCTCTGAAGGATCCTCCGTCAGCCGCAAGCCGCTGTTTTCAAGCTGCCCGATAAGCAGCTCTCCGTCCACCTGGTTTTTGGCGCACCCAAACTGGTCCAGATAAAACAGCTTCCCGTTGGGTTTCCCCCCCTTCAAGTCCCCCATCGGGAACCCCTCCGGGGTACTTCCCGAAACTCCGTCAGTCAACTTCGGTAACCACCAGCTTGTATTTATCCGCTTCCCTGTCCCGCACCCAGCTTATATCCTGAACGAGAACCTGGCCGGGACGGCCTATTTCAAGCTCGGCGGAACGGCTGCCGCCGATAATCTGTATCTTCACTGCATTGGCATTGGATGACCATATTCTGAAACCGTTATTTGCCTGGACAACAAGGGTATCCCCGTTTTCGTAATAATCCTCAACCCGGTTCTTTTTATCTACCTCATAGCGGAACAGACAGGAACCTCGGAAGGCCGCATTCAGGGTAATCGGAAAAGCGTATCCCCCTTCAAACTCCCGTATGACCGTAACCTTCGCTCCTGCGGAACCGGTGTCGGAGACAGAATCAACAACAGGAATATCCTGTGTATTCTGCACGACCGCGGGGGGCGGGGTCTCCGCAGTAAAGGATATGCGGACCTCCGCGCCTCTGGAGGGGTCTGTTTTGGAAAGTTCCATCACATAGACGGTAATATCGCTTCCGCCGAGACCATCGATATCAAGGACAATCTCCTCTCCCAGATCCACCACCTGTGTACCGTGGACTGTCTGGAGTGCGAAAGAGGGCCCGGTGGCGGTGACCTCCAGCCGATAAAGCTCTCCCCCGATGGGGACCAGGATGATATCCTCCATATAAACCCGCTG
>JAISVD010000063.1 GCA_031271875.1 Spirochaetaceae bacterium
ACCCCGGGACCACGGACTGTATCTCCTTGAGATAATAGAGCGCCTTTGATATCTCCTGCTTGCGGATATGAGCTGTTGCGATCCGGTACTGGAGATCGATCCGCTGCTCGGGAAGAAGGTTCGAATGTTTGAGACCTATCTCGAAGTCCTCAATCGCCTTGTCCGGCTGGTTCTGGGCGGCATGGATCGTGCCCGCATTCAAAGCAGATTTGACGCCGAATTCAGGGTCTGCCCGCATATGGATAAAAATTTTGATGGCCCGTTCATTGTTTCCGGTCTCCGCAAGGCATTCGGCCATGGTAAAAAGAAGTTCCTTGTTTTCCGGCTCCAGGTCAAATACCTTTTTGAGATAGGAGATGGCTTCGCGGTATTTATGGGTCTTGTACAAACTTAGGCCCAGGTATTTCTGGACCTCCATGTTATCAGGGTTGAGTATCTCCGCCTGCTTGAGCAGCGGAACAGCCTTTTCGGTATCGTTTGTAAGATAATATACCTGACCCAGATAGAAATTCACTTCAAAATTGTGGGGGTTGAGCTGTTTTGCGTGAAAAAGCCCCTTGAGGGCTTCCTGGAGCTTTCCGAGTTTAAGGGCGCTGATACCATACCTGAGCGCGGCTTCCCCCTGGTTCACCTGGGAACGGGCGGAACCGAGATCCATCAGCACCTCGTAGATAGGCATGGCCTTGTCCCAGATATGCTCTTTGAAATAGAGGTCGCCGATAATGGTAAGTCCTTCAGGATCCCGGGGGTTCTGGGCGAGCCTCTTGTTTGCTTCCTTTAATATTACCGACCTGTCCTTTTTGGCGCCCTTCCTCTCCTTTTTGCCTTTTTTTCCGATTATGGCGAGGAACAGAATAATAAAAAGCGCTATAGCGACAACAGCGATCAATACAGGAAATAACTCTTCCATAACAAGATATTATGGATGTCTTTTCATTCAGTGTCAATAAAGAGATGACAAGGCAGGATAAAACTTACCGGAAAAGTATGAAAAACCTGCACCCCGGACGGTAAATACCTCTGCCGGAGAGAAATGGCAGGATTTTCTATCGTTGACAAAACCAATAATTGCATACTATTCTATATAATAGAATCTTTATCTATGGAGATACTCATGAAGGGAGCGTCCATTGGTGTAAAGCTGGCCGACAGAACTTTTTTCCCTATCCTTGAGGAAAATGTTCCGGAAAGCAAGGAGCTGGACATCACAACTGTCCGGGACAACCAGACAATGGTACAGGTAAATTTATATAAATCCTCCGATAACTCCATGGCAAACGCCGAATATATCGGCACCCTGATTGTCGATAATCTCAGACCTGAGCCCAGCGGAGAACCGACTGTCAAGCTCATGATTGCGCTGGATAAAAACAACGAGCTTTCAGCGATAGCCACCGATATGGCTACCGGAAACCATAACAGTCTCAGTGTCTCCCTGACATCGCTGCAGGAGGACGACATTGGCGACTTTCCGGATTTCTCCTTTCCTGAAAGCATTCCTCAGCTTGATACTGATTTGGATACTTTTGACGATATATCCTTCCCCGACCAACTCTATACCAGACAGGAGAAAAGTAGAATGCCCAAGATTATTTTAATTGCCGTTCTCTGTATCCTCATTGCGCTCCTGATCGTCTTTGCTGTTCTTTTCATGACCGGTTTCTGGGACAAAAAACCCCGGGACACATCCGTTCAGTCTCCCGTAACCGTAACGGAAAGTACTGCTCCCGCAGAACCGGCGCCGCCGGTAATACAGCCTCCTCCGGCTGAGGCATCCCAGGAGGAACAGATACCCTCTCCGCCGGAGGAGGACAAGATTATTATAGTGGAGGAAAGTGTCGTTGCGCCGATAAAGCCGGAACCGCCAGTAAAGGCCCCGGAGCCTGTCCGGTATAAAATAAAGTGGGGCGATACATTATGGGACATTGCTAAAACATACTATAAGAACCCCTGGCTGTACCCCGAAATTGCCAGAGCCAATGGAATCAAAAACCCCGATTATATCATCTCCGGCACCTGGATCATTATCCCGCCGCGCTGATTTTCTCCGCAAGATCAGCCTGATTCATATCGCTGTCTTTACCGTATTCTTCCTCATGATTGCCGGCTGTGCCCGGGCGCAAGCCCGGGAGGAAATACTGGTTTCATATCGGTGTATCCTCGCGGCAAAGGATTATGAGGCGCTGCTCGGATTGAACCTTACCCCGCAGCAGGTTTCGGCAATCGCCGGAGCGGATTCACTCTATTTTTTCGGTCTCCACTACGTCGAAGCAGGGGATGAAAAGACCGCCGTCCGTTTTTTTACCGAAGGTAAAAAGTATTCCACCCCCTATTTTGCCCGGCTCTGCGCCGGGGAGCTGACCAGAACCGGGACAGCTTCCGCACGGCTGACCGCCGCAAAACAGTTGTACCGGGAGAACCCCGCGGATATTGCCGCCTGCGCGGGATACGCCGAAAACCTGCGGAATGCCGGGGACTACAGGGGTATCCTGAGGATCGCAAAAAATGCGGATATGGAAAAGATACTCTCCCCCGGTGATGACAGCGCGATAACATCCGACAGGAGCGTTTTTGCCGGGATGGTCATCGAGGCATTGCTGGCGGAAAAAAATGAAGATTTTATACCGTTACTGGAACAGTGGGTGACCGACAGGACATTTACGGCGGAACATATCGCTCTTCTGGAGAGGATCTACGGCAAAGACGATGAACCCCGGATGAAGACGATCAGGGAAACCCTGAGAACAGCGGAACAATCATATCCTGAAAGGATGGAATGTATTTCCGCTGTGGTCCGGATGCGCTCGGCGGTTTTCCAGCGGGAATACGGAGAGGCGGCGGATCAGGCGGCGCTCCTTGCGGCGGGAGAGCCGGTGTTTCCCGGAGCGGTATATTCGGATATGGGACGGGCGCTGCTCTACGGCAGCCAGGATCACAAGGCAAATGCGGAACTCTTCCTCTCCATCGCCGACAAGGCCGCTGACCCGGAGAGCAGGTTTATGGGGGCTTTCTACGCAGCCCGCTGTTTCAACCAATCGGAGAACAGCTCTGCGGAGATGTATCTGACCGCTATGGAACTCGCGGCAAATCCGGCCCAGTACGATAATGCGCTCTGGTATTACCTTACCACACTGCTTGCCGAAGACAGAAACCGGACGATACAGGCGCTGGAGGAATTTGCCCCCCGGTGGAACGACCCCGATTATTTTTCCGATTTTATGGACCGGCTTTCCGCAGAGCTCATGGCGGCCCGGGAGTGGGACAGCTATTACAGAACATACCATTTTATACGGGATTATGCCGCCCCGTCCGCTGCGGCCCAGTTCAGTTTTGTGACCGCCCGGCTGCTCGAAGATGGCTATATATCCCCTTCGGTACATACATCCGATCCGGAAAAGGAGCGCAGGGAGTACCTTCTGACCGCCTACAGCAGGGATCACGGGAGTCTCTATTACCGGGTGCTCGCGGCGGACAGGCTGAATATTCCCTTTGAGGACATCTCGGAATCCTTTTTGTACCGCAGACAGCGGGAGGAATTTGAACCCGATACGGACTTTGAGGCGCTCCTCACGGGCTATGCCGAGTTTGGACTCCCCGAACGGGTGTACCCGGCAGTGCGTGCGTCTTCGATGCAGCCGGGCCGGGTACAGCTGAGACTGAACACGGCGGCATATCTCGCGGAAAAACTCTACGACGCCGGGGAGCGTGACCCCCGCCTGTATGCCGACTCTCTCAGGCTGATGGCGGCGTCCATTGCTGAAGTTGATACCCCGGTGACACAGGATATCCTGAAAAAGCTCTATCCCCGTCCCTACCGGGGATATGTGAGTGACGCCGCTTCGCTGTTCGGACTGGAGGAGCATCTCCTGTACGGGCTGATACGGACAGAAAGTTATTTTGACAAGGACGCTGTCTCCCACGCCGGAGCGATAGGTTTGGCGCAGCTCATGCGGCCCACCGCCGGAGATGTTGCCCGGAAACTGAAGGTTCCGGAGTATGACCTGCTTGATGCCCGAACCAACATTTTTTTCGGCGCCTATTATCTTTCAGAACTGATGGGAAGGCTCGACAATGTTCCCATACTGGCGCTTTTCTCCTACAACGGCGGAATAACCCGGGTGCGGAACTGGGTGCGCGCGGCGGGGGACCTCCCGCCGGACCTGTTTCTGGAAACAGTGCCCTTTGCGGAGACCCGTGATTATGGGCGAAAGGTTCTGTCCGCGGCGGTCCTCTACGGATACCTCTACGATGACATGTCCCCGGCTCAGATTGTTCACGAAATTTTCGCAGATTAAGGAAAGGATATCCCCATATCTCTGCGAGATCAATTCACCGAGATGGACTGAAGATAGGTGCTGTAGGCGTCCTGAGCGTTCAGGGAAGCTGTGCGGGCCTGCTCTATCCGGGCGGATATATCATCGATCTCCCCATCCATGGTTACCAGCCGGTTGAGATAGTCCCTTCCCTGCTGGGTTTCGTTCCCGGCGGCTTCCAGATTTTTCCGTATCCGGTCCTGCTCGGACACCTTTCTGCTGTACTGTGTCTCCAGAGAGGAGAGCTCCGCCGCAGCCGTGTCGGCCGCCTGTTTCAGCTCCACCGCCCTCTGCAACGCCGTCTTCATGTTCACCGGGATATCTCCCGAGGACACATAGGTGAGCAGGGTATCAAGCCTAAGCTGGGAGAGGGTCACCCGCTCCTGCACGGGGGTCTCCTCTTTTACCGTAAATACCAGCTCCCTCTGAGGGGGGAGTTCCAGAGCAAACCGATACAGGGAATCGGTCCTCTCGGAGAACGTCTTAGGTTCCGAAAGGGTCGTCCCACGGGTCACCGGATGCTCCGCAATAAGCCTGCGGGATACCCCGGACATATTACGGAAGGTGTAGTTTTTCGTATAGGTAACGTTTCTGGTGATGGTCATCACGCCCTTTGCCGCGGTTACCGAGATCACCTCGCGGGAACTCTCAGAGACCAGACTGCCGGTAACCGAAAGGTCATCACCATATGAAATAAGCCGTTTTTCCCCTTCGGGAAAGAATTCAAGAAGCGCGTCTCCGCTGTAGGAACCGCCGTCAAAAACCGTCACCGGCCCCGCAGGGAGCTTCATCCCCGTATTATTGGTCAGTTCGGCGCAGAGCGCGGGATGAACAATGCCTCCGTTTGCCGCCCGGGAACCTGAAAATACCAGCGTTTTCTCCGCTTTTACAGCCGCCTCCACCAGAGGTATCATAGCGCTCTGCCTGCGGAGAAGGGTCACCGGTTCTTTGACAGTGAATTCAAACTGGTCCCCCGCAGCCTGAGCGCTGGTATTGCCGCCGTAGCCGCCAAAAGCGCCGGCAGCCGAGACACTCTCCTGTTTCTGTCTTGCCGCAGAGGGCGCAAACGCAGGCGCAGACATTGCCAGGTTGTATTCCATATCATACATCTCCTCCGCGGCCAGAGCGGAGGTGTATCCGGAATCATAGGTATTTGCCTCGGCGATACCGGCAATAGCCAGAGGAACCTCAGGACGGGAAAGATAGTAGGGGGCATACAGGTTCTGGATAAATGACACCGGTCTTCCGGTCACCAGCGAAAGCTGAACATTTTTCCAGTCCGTATCACTGTCGTTGTCCACAATCGCCCAGCCCTGTATGAAGGGGCCCTCCTTTCCGTCGGAAATATCGAGCCGGTAGGAGACCTTCCAGACCGGGGAGGGAATAACGTACCCCAGGGAGATATCACGGGCGGCAGCGCCGGGGAGCCGCAGGGTAAGGTTCCGGGTACCCGATTCCCTGGAGGTCATAATAAGATCAAGCGCCCGGTTCACATCCGAGGCGATCTGCGGGTCCGTAAATTGTATTGAAGCTATCTCGTTCAGGGAAACGATCCGTACCCCCTGAGAGGTAAAGAGGGTCAGCTTCTCTTCGGGGGCGTTTTCCTGACCGGTATAGGCAGCCTGTTTGGGGGCCTCCACCCCCATGATCCTGCCGGTGATAAGGGT
>JAISVD010000139.1 GCA_031271875.1 Spirochaetaceae bacterium
TCACAGGATATTAAAATATTTTGGAACATGGGATGATGAAGATATAAAAACCATAAATGAAATTGTTGAAGAACGGGCAAATTTTTTAATGAACAGGGATGAAATACGATTTACGGAATGAGAAGCAGCTATTAGAGAATGTACTTAATGAAATTCATACTTTCCAAAAAGTAGTTGTATAGTGAATCGGAAAATATACAAAGGAAATACTACATGAACATTACAGACATTAATTTTGATAAAAAACTGGAAAGTCAATTACAGTTCATTATCGAAATAGATAAGATAAAGAACATTATGAGGAAGTCAAAATTATTTGACCATAGCCGTTTTGAAAACGATGCGGAACATTCATGGACAATATGTGTTATGGCATTATTGTTGAAGGAATATGCAAATTTTACCATACATATGGAAAAAGTTATTTCGATGTTATTGATTCATGATATTGTGGAAATAGACGCAGGGGACACATTCTTATATTCAGATAAAAGAGATACCGTACATACAGATGAAAAAAAGGCCGCTGAAAGAATATTTGGATTATTGGAAAAAGAACAAAAAGAGTATTTCATGAATTTATGGGAGGAATTTGAAGAGAGAAAAACAAATGAAGCGCAATTCGCGGCAGTGTTTGACAGATTGGAACCATTGTTACAAAATTATATCACGGAAGGATATACCTGGAAAAAACACAATGTTACCTATGAGATGGTAATAGAAAAGAACAAACACATACAGGAAGGATCCAAAGAGATATGGAAATTTGTACTGAAATTATTGGAAGACGCAGTTGAAAAAGGATATTTAAGAAAGGGATAAAAGGGGCAAACGGCAAATAATAGAATGGAATACTTGTAACACATAATGTAAAAGAGTGTAAGAGAATATCAGGACTATTTATTGAAGATTGGACAGCGTAAAAAATAAAGGAGTCGTATAATGCTGGAACTGCGTTGAGATCGATGCCCTTCCCGCGCTCATGCTTTTCGGCGATGGCGTACATATACGCTATCGCAACCCGGGGCCGCTCCGCCGAAGAAACACCAGCTGCTGGTAGAGCTTTCCGACGGAGGAACCGTTGTCTGCACCGTTCAGATGTACGGAGGGATGTGGGCCTTCCCTGCGGGGGACAACGATAATCCCTGCTATCTTGTTGCGAAGGAGAAGCCCTCTCCGCTTTCGGAACAGTTTAATGAATCATGGTTCCTGTCTCTTTTTGAGGGACTCAAACCAGGAATAAGCGCAAAAGCCTTTCTCGCAACGAAACAGCGGATTCCCGGACTGGGAAACGGTGTTCTCCAGGACATCCTTTTTAACGCCGGGATCAATCCGGTAAGCAAAATCGGTACATTCGATGCGGGGATGAAAAAAAAGCTCTTCAGGGCGGTGAAAAAAACGCTCGGCGAGATGACCCAAAAGGGGGCCGGGAGACTGAAAAAGACCTCTTCGGTAACCCCGGCGGCTACCGGACGATCCTTTCCGCCAGGACGGTACATGAACCCTGTCCCCGCTGCCAGCCGTAGGTTCAGCGCCCGGGCATACCCAGCCTCTTCAGCGGCCAGAATCGGAGCACGGTTGTACCCAGTATATCCGAAGCAGGAAGATACTGGGGGTCCATGTTGGTCATATAAAAGACCGGAACCGGATCCATCTGCGAAACCGGAATCTGCCTGAACTTATAGGAGTGGCGGAGGTCGAGGGAGTTAAACCTGTTGTCGCCCATCATGAAAAAACAGTTTTCCGGGATAAAACCCTGGGCCGGAAAAACCGGCATGTTCCTGCGGTCGTTAAGGTAGAGATAGAAATCAAGCCGCTGCGCCTGGGCGAGGTGGTGCATTTTCCCGATATCCTGTGACTGCCGTGATGCGGACACTCCCTCCGTCATAAGCTGAGTGTTTCTCACCACCAGGTTTCCCATGGTGAGCTTTATCAGTACATTCAGCCTGAACATCGAATCCTCATACATATCGGCCCCGTAGTTTGCAAGTCCCTCGGTCCATCCCGTCATAAAACGCTCAAACCACTCGGCTCCGCCATCGGCGGTAAGGAGCCGCCGGGTGACCTCGTCGTTGGATACAAAGAGGTTCCGTACCGACTGTTCGGAATCGGTAAATAACTCCCCGGAACTTCCGGTTCTGGAAAGGCCGAGACCCTGTCTCAGGGAGGCGAATTCCGCCGCCAGCGCCTTTGCTTCCTCAGCGGCCATATTCAGGTCCATATCCCTTCGTTCCCGTTCCACCGCCGTCATTATATCGTAATCCTGCGGTGAAAGGGGGATATCCTGTATTCCGGCTTTTACCTCCGGAGTGATCCCGTTGAGATCCCACGCCGCCCAGCCGGTTTCATCCACCGGAGTAAACTCAGGCTGCTGTTCCGTTCTCCTGTAAAGGACGCCGTCAACCATGACAAGCTGCTCTCCCTGGACTCCTGTCACGCGCTTCACCAGAGGATCCGCCTTCGGCTGTCCGTACTCATCTACATTCAGATTGATAAGCGTAAAGCTGAGCATGTACACAAGCTGGGAGACAAATGTCCGCACCTCCGACCGGCGATCCCTGCTGTAGTGGGGATTGCGGAAAACGATTATATCCCCTCGGTTATAACTCCGCATCTTCGGTATTCCCACATCGGAAAGGGGAAAGCGGGGGCCCGATGCTGTTTTGAAGACGATTACCCGGTCTCCTACAAGAAATTCCGGGACCATCGATTCCGACGGTATCTCGTAGAGCTGGATGATGAATATCTGGATGAGAGAAACCATGAATGCGGCCTGAAGAAAAGCGTCCACCCATTCAAAGAGCTCCCGCAATACCTTTCTGCCCCCCGTCACCGGGACTATATCCTGCTTCCGGCTGCTCTCCTCAAAGGCGGGGATATGCCGGTACAGCCGCTTCTCCTTCGTAAAATAGAGGACAACCCTGTCCGCTGCGGCGACAAGCGCCCAGAGGATAACGCTCGCCAGGTCGAACAGATGGCTCGTCCCCTGGTCTCCGGCGCGGCGGAGCACAAACGCGGCGAGAAAAATAAAGGGCAGGTATTCGCATATCTTTCTGAAAAGCCCCACCTTTGCGGCATCGGTTTTTTTCAGCAGATGAAACACGCCGCACCACACATACAGAATAGTTACCACAGCGGAGATCGGCAGCGCCGCGAAGGAGATATCCGGGGTGATGCTGATATTCATCAGCGTGAAGACGGCGCTCAGCGCGGCGAGTATGTATATAGATACAGATAAACGTTTCATACTGCAACAGTATAGCGAAAACACGGGCAAAAGGCTATACTGGTACAATGAATACGCGCAGTTTCAGCCATATCCCCTGTCCCGGCATCAGAACCGGCGCGGAGGGGGCGCTCCATATTCCCGGGAAGGCCCTCGAAACCCTTGCCTTTGAGGCGTTTTCGCGGCTTTCGTTCACCTTTACCCGGAAACACCTGGAGCGCCTTATGGATATCGCCCGTGACCGGCAGGGTACATATTCGGACAACGACCGCTACACGGCAGCGTTTCTCCTGAAAAACGCGCTTACCGCTTCCCGGGGGGTGCTGCCCCTCTGTCAGGACACGGGTATAGCGGCGGTTTTCGGCTGGAAGGGCTCCGCGGTCATAACCGGAGGCGGAGGTGAAGAATCCGCTTCGCTTACCCGCGGGATAGGACGGGCTTACCGGGAGAGAAACCTCCGGTTCTCCACAGTTCGGGCCTCATCGTTCTTCGATGAATACGATCCGGGTGATAACCTTCCGGCGCAGCTCTCATTGTTCAGCGCCGTCCCCGACGGCTTTTTCCCCTACCGGGAGATTGGGGACAGAGCTTTCTCCGGAGAGAACTTCGGAGAAAGCTCTGTCCCCGAGGAGGAGGGGCGTTACCGTTTTCTCTTCTCTGCAAAAGGCGGCGGGTCATCGAACAAGACCTCCTTCACTCAAGGAACGAAGGCGCTCCTCGCGCCGGGGCCCTGTGGGGAATTTCTTGAAAAACAGATCAGT
>JAISVD010000153.1 GCA_031271875.1 Spirochaetaceae bacterium
CAAGGTCCAGCTGCTTTTCCTGTTCCGGGGAGAGCGGTCCTCTGGTTACCGTCAGGGTAACATCACTGGTATACCCCTTCCATTTTACACCGAAATCGAGTATGGACATTCCCGCCGACCCGAAGGCGCCTGCGGTATATGCGGGAAAACAGTGTATGGCAAAACTCCGATCCGGCCCGGCGGCGAGGGTCTCAAAACCTGTACCCTCGCAGCCGGCGGCACGGGACTCCTTTTCGATAAGCAGGGCCGCATCGAGTTCGGTTTTGAGGGAACCCGCAGTTATCCGTCTTTCAATTGTATCGATAAGCATATCCGTAATGGCTGCGGCCTTGCGGATACAGGAGAGTTCATAGTCATCCTTAATCGACCGCATTCCGTCTACAGCATCGGAGACACCGTGATCCCGACAGATCACGTCAAAGTCAGAAAGGGTATCCACATACCGGAGAAAATTTGGATAGGGGGTAGTCCCGGGTATTTCGATACGGCCCCCCGAAGGTATGTCCAGATGGAACGCGAGCCCTGCAACGGCGGTCATGGGATGACGGTCATAGGCAGTATAGGGAATGATCGCATTCACGTCCGCCATGACCTTCGCCAGATTCTCATCCCAAGGGCATAAAACAGCTGAACCATCAGCAGACACCGCCAGCAGCGCGTCCGATGGATGTCCCGAAAAATAGCGGACAGCGGGATCCCTATTGTCCTCAAAATCAGAAAAAAGCACCATGCCTATATTGTTCCGGGCCATCCACCCGGAGAGGACTGTCCGTCGCTGCTGATACACACTCATTTTTTTATTGTGCCATATTTTTATAGTATCGTAAAGGGATTTTGGGAGAGAATTATCGGCGGCTGGATTTACAGGGAAAATAATACAAAATGGGCCCTAGATATTTGTATATAAAGAAGAAAAACATTGACGAAAAATCATTATAGGTTAAATACGGGGACAGAGCTCCCGATCCGGTGATGAAACTGGACCGGGAGCACCCGCTCTGTTATACCAGCTCGAAAATACCTTCGATTTCCACCGGAATATCTCCGGGCAGTTCATTGTGGCCCACCGCGGAGCGGCAGTGCCTGCCACCCTCGCCGAAGACATCGATAAAAAGCCGGGAACCGCCGTTGGCGACCTCGGGCTGCCGGTTGAATCCCGGAGCGCTGGCCACAAATACCAGAATCTTTACCACACCGGCGATCCTGTTCAGGTCCCCCGTAAAGGCGTGGAGAATACTGAGCACATTCAGCACACAGGCCCGGGCAGCCTCCTGCCCCTGTTCAATTGAAAGCTCCGCTCCGATTTTTCCCGTCATGATCGGTACGCCCTTTACCGTCGGCCCCTGCCCCGAACAATAGAGCAGGTTTCCCGTCTGCTTGACCGGAACATATAATCCTCCGAGGGGGGGCGGTTCCGGAAGGGTGATTCCGAGTTTCTTCAGATTTTCATAAACGTCCATTAGCGGCCTCCCTGTTTTTCTGCGTTTCAGGATACACTCTTTTGGGATTCTGTACAATATTTCGAGTGGATTTCCGGCGGGGCAAGTATATTATAAAAAGGTTGTTCTGATAGAGGGACAGAGCTTGAATGGACAAGGGTAATTACGGCAGCGGGGACAGAGCTGGGTAAAAAAACTAATAAAATCTTTAAGGCTTACTTAGCGAAACAAGCGGAGGAGTGGGAATACTGCGGGGCATATTACCGGGTACTGATGAGCGGAAGGAACTGACTTCACAGCCATGGGGACAAAGCTGAAAAACAATCCCAGATGACCAGAGCAGAAGGAAACAGCCGGAGCGCTGATATCTTTCAGTTTTTTGCTGTACTTTCGGGAATTTTCGTATTATAGTGGTACAATCGGTGTGAGGTACCGCTTTTTATGGAAAAAAACCTGTTACTGCCCGCCCTTCCGGGTGAAATGCTGGCGCACCTTGAGACGCCCTGTATTGTTATCGATATGGATCAGACCCGAAAAAATATCAGGAAGATGCAGGATATGGCAGACGGCGCAGGCTGCGCTCTGAGGCCGCACATCAAGACCCATAAGATGGGGCTCTTTGCACGTATGCAGATAGAAGCGGGTGCGAAGGGCATCACCTGCGCGAAAATTTCCGAGGCTGAAGTGATGGCTGCCGCAGGGATCGATGATATCTTTGTCGCCTATCCCCTGGCGGGAGAGTTCCGATTCCGCAGAGCCGCAGAGCTGGGTAAAAAGCTCAGGCGGTTGATCCTTGGAGTAGACAGCATCCCCGGAGCACGGGCGCTGAACGCCGCGGCGGCAGAAGCGGGGGTGCGGTTTGAGGTGCGCATGGAGATAGACACCGGAGCCCGCCGCACAGGGATATCACAGGAAAGGATGATCGACCTGGCCCGGTATATAACAGAGCAGCCCTGTCTCGATCTGACCGGCATCTATACGTTCAAAAGTCTTGTATACCGGGGAGCGGCGACTACCGACGCCGCCCTGGCGGCACAGGAGGAGGGGGAGTATATGGCCGCGGTAGCGGAGCGGCTCGCGGAGGCGGGGATACCTGTAACCGATATCAGCGCCGGCTCGACCCCCACGGCTGCCGGGGTCGCGGGGACAGAGCTTGTAACGGAGATCAGGCCCGGAACCTATATCTTCAACGATTACATGCTTTACCGGGAGGGAGCTGCATCCACAGGAGAGATTTCCGCCTTTTTCTACGCCACCGTGGTGAGTACCCCGGAAAAGGGGTACGCTGTTATAGATGGGGGAACGAAAACCTTTCCCATGGATATTATGCTCAATACCCCGCCCTATCACTATCCGTCCTATGCTGTTGTTGACGGCAGGGAGGATTTGGTGCTGACCCGGATGAACGAGGAGCACGGTATGCTCACCGCTTTGAAGGGGGATACGGGACTTGAACCGGGTCAGATTCTGAGGCTCATACCGATCCATATCTGTACGGCGATCAATATGCAGAACCGGGTATATCTATACGATAACGGCATCCTGACGGTGCAGAATGTCGATGCCCGTGGAATGCTTGCATAACTGCGGGAGGCGGATATGCGTACCAGACTGGTAAAAGGACTGATCTGTGACGGAAGCGGCGCAGAGCCCTTCAGAGGCGATATACTCATCGAAGACGGCATCATCTCCGCCGTGGGAGACACCGGCACCGCGGCGGCGGATACCGAATACGACTGCACGGGAAAGCTCATCACCCCCGGTTTTATCGATACCCACCGGCACTGCGATATCGCCGCAGTAACCGACAGAGAGTTCGGCGTCATTGAGCTCTCTCAGGGGATCACTTCGGTCCTCTGCGGAAACTGCGGACTCGCCCCCTTTCCCTCGGCGAAGGAGACGGCAGGAAGATACTATGGGTTTCTGGAAT
>JAISVD010000213.1 GCA_031271875.1 Spirochaetaceae bacterium
CTATGAGGAGCCGGGTATTCTGTGGATCAGAAACGGGCCCCGGACTGTTGCAGTGAAATACGAAGATGCCGCCGTGTGTTATCTGGAACGAAAAAAAGAAGCTTCCCGTGAGTATTTCGACCTCCGGAGTATCCCCTGGTCAAAAGTCGCTTCCCTTGAAACAGGGCTGCGGATATATGCGGCAGGGCGGGTACTCTCCGAGAACGGCGCGGTCACCTTTCTCGGAACCCCGGAAATTCCCCTGCTGGTAATCCTTGATGATACCGGGGAAAGTGAAAATCTCGAAAACGCCGTTATCGAAGGAAGCCTGCACTGCGGCCACGGAGACGGGAGCGTCATAACTCTTCTGTCACTTTTTTCCGGAATGGCCGCGATATTTTTTCTTCTTGTTCGGCAGCTTGAAAACTACAGCAGCACCCCCGGCATCATAATTTCCCTGATACTTCTGTGTGCCCCCGGACTTCCGTATATTCCTCCGGGTATCATTTTCACCCTTCTGTACCGGAAATTCAGGGACACGATGGACGATGTGCTGATTGCACGGAAAAAGAAGGAGCTGGTCGGCACCCGGATTTCGGATCTTTTCTTTCCGGAAAAGATCCTCTCCCGGATGATGCTTTTTCTCGCCGCAGCACTCAATGCCGTTTTTGTGTACCTTGTGCTGCTGGCGCTGTTTTTTTAATCTGAGGAAACACTGATGTATGCAGAGAGCCTAAATCAGTGTTCTCTTTATTCCCTTTCCGGTTCTTCTCCGGAAAATCCGGTATCTTCAGCGTCCGGTTTGTCCGCGGCTTCTTCCGGTATCCCGGTATCCGGTTCCGCTGTCACGCCGAAAACATCGCTGTCGTCATCTTCATCTTTTTTGCGCGAATAGCTTACCGACAATTTCCTTCCCCGGTATTCGTATCCGTCAAGGGCTGCGATTATCGCATCCGTATCTTCCGACAGCAGTTGTACAAAAGAATAGTTGTCCAGCACCCTGATGTCGCCGATACGCTCCCTGTCTATATCCGCCGCGTGGGATATCAGCGCTACGAGATCCCTCGGAAACACCCTTCTGTTCCGTCCGATACTGAGAAACAGCGTTGTCGAAAGCGCTTCGTCCAGAGGTATCCGGTTCTGGGGTCTTTTTTCCCGCGCCTTTTCTCCCTCGGTTTCCCCTGATTCGGTTCTGGGTTTTTCCAAACGGCCTTTTTTGGGTTCCGCAGCGGACATGCGTCCGCCTCTGGTTTCACGCTCCTTTTTGGACCGTCCGCTTTCTCCGCCGCCTTGGCGGCCGCCGCCCCAGCGTCCGCCATTCTGGACAAACTGCTTCAGGATATATGCCGCCATATATGAACGCATTGTTATCGGTACATTTTTCCTGAATATCCGCCGGATCTCGTTCAGTTCAAGAGGATCTTCCTCTGTCTTGATCTTGACGACCATCTCCCGGAGCATCGTTGAAAGCTGTTCTTTGTTAAATGACACGATCATCTCTCCTAACATTTATGTTTTTTCAACCAAATCGAATATATATAGTGAACTCCGGGGGTTGAACCCCCTCCTCAGCAAAACCTGGATAAATTCCGGAGGCAGAAACATAATGGGAAACATGATCCAGCGGAACCGTTCCCTGTTCAACTGCTCCACAATCATATCCAGAAGTTCACTGCCCAGCCCAAGTCCCCGGTACATGGGGAGCACAAAAAAAGAAATTACCAGCGCCGTATCGCTGTCGGCGCCGGGGAAAGCGCAGGCTGAAGCGAATCCCGCGAAATCACCGTGGGTTGTTTCGGCGATCAGAGCGCACTCTGTTTTGCCTCCGGCGCTGTTCCGCAGGTTTTTCCACAACTCCGCAAACGCCGCTCCGAGGTCCCCTGCATAGGCTTCCTGAATCTCATCTGCAATAACCGCAAACGCCGCGTCCCGTTTTTCCTCGTCCCCGCCGGACTCATAGTCACGGAAGATAAAATCGTCATGTATAATATCTTCCGTTTCCTCCGGCTCATCCCCGATATGTTCAAGACCCCAGACATCCCGCAGGCTGTTATACCAGCGGACAATCGTATGTCTTATCTCCTTTTCCTTGAAGGAAAACCAGAGCCGTTCGACTTCGGGATACGTTTTAAGGATATTTTTAAAATTACGGAATACTCCCCGCCCTGAAGCGAGGGCACCACGCAGTTCCTCCCTCGCCAGCGGATTATGGAGGGCTGCGGTAAACCGCTCCATGAGCGTATATCCCCTTACCGAGTCCCAGACGGGGAGAGGATAATACCTGCCGGCATCCACAGAATCCGTGTTTTCCCTTTTTTCCAGTTTTTTTTCCACAGAATCCAGAACATACTGATCGTTCTGGTTTTCCATGGAGAACAATATGGCATTGGAAAGCTCTTCGGACAACTCAAA
Organism: Spirochaetaceae bacterium; assembly: GCA_031271875.1. GTDB lineage: Bacteria > Spirochaetota > Spirochaetia > Treponematales > Treponemataceae > JAISVD01. The sequence continues at coordinate 2,392 of JAISVD010000213.1, forward strand.
TTCCATAATTTAAGCTTACCACAGATGCCGCGTATTTTAAAGTAGCTTTTTAAGCTCATCCCGCCGTGATATCACTTTTGAAATAAGCCCGTAATCCAGCGCTTCTTCAGCGTTCATCCAGAAATCCCTGTCCGTGTCCTTCTGCACCTGTTCGATGGGCTTCCCTGTTTCGTCGGATATGAACCGGTTGATCTTTACCCGCAGTTTTTCCAGCTCCTGCGCGTGTATCTCAATCTCCGTTGCCACACCCTTGATTCCGCTGAGGGGCTGATGGATGAGATACCGGCCGTCGGGCAGTCCGAGGCGGCGCTCCCTGGGCGCGGCGAGCAGGATGAGGGACCCGGCGCTGGCGATGAGGCCCATGCCGATGGTAAAGACCGGAGCGGAGATGAAGCGGATCATGTCAACAATCGCGTATCCCGCGTCCGCGTCGCCTCCGGGGGAATCGATGAATACCTGTATGGGAGCGCTGCTGTCGGCTTCCATAATCAAAAGCTGCCGGATAATGCGCTCCGCCAGGGGTTTGTTTATCTCTCCTGAGAGCAGGATCTGCCTTGTTTTCATGAATTTGAGCATCAAGGGATCGCCTTCGGACTCTTTTACCGGGAGCTCTTTCTCCTCTTCATCCTCATAGCGAAAGGGCTTTCCCGCCGCGGAACCGCGGCGGATAAGATCATCTCTGTTATATCCAAAACCAGCCATGTTTTCTCCATTTTTCGTTATTCTTCGGAATATATCCCGTGAACATACTCCGTTCATATAAATATAACAATATCGGAAAGACGATGTCCAGAGCTTTAAGACTCCGGGGCGTTTAAATTCGCTCCCCTTTCGCCCTGTCCCAGAGTTCGTCCATCTCTTTGAGGTGGTCGGCATCCAGGGGTATCCCCTGCTTCTTCATTTCCGATTCCACATATCTGAACCGCCGGCTGAATTTCGCGCTGCTGCGATTCAGGGCAAGTACCGGGTCGATCCCGAAATGGCGGGCCGCGTTTACCATGCTGAACAGGATATCTCCGAATTCCTCTTCGGCTGCGAGCCGGAGCCGCTCCCTTTCCGCCTCCGTTCCGGCTGTCCCGAGGGCGTCCAGAGCCTCTTCGGTCTCAGAGACCTCTTCCCGCACCTTGCCCCATATTGCCGCCGCCGAACCGGGGCCGTCCTGCCAGTCAAAGCCCAGTTTTGCGGCTTTTTTCTGGAGCTTCGCCGCCCGGGCCAGAGGCGGCAGCCCCGGAGAGACTGCATCCAGTACCGATTCGCCCTCCCGGCCTTCAACCTTCCTCTTTATCCTGTCCCACTGGGCAAGTACCTGCTCCGGGGTTTCCGCTTTTCCGGCTTCGGATATCCCCTCCGAAGCCGCCCCGAACACATGGGGGTGCCGCCGGATAAGTTTTTCGCCGGTTTCCCGGATCATATCCGCAACGGTAAAACCGCCGTTCTGCTCATACATATAGGCTATGAGCAGCGCGTTCTGTATGACATCCCCCAGCTCTTCCATTACATGCGCCGGTTCTCCGTCGGAGATGGCTTCGGAAGCCTCAAAGGATTCCTCCACCAAAGCGCCCCGCATCGAGAGAGGTGTCTGTTCAATATCCCAGGGACACCCCCCGGGCGAACGGAGCCGTACAACAATATCGTATAATGACTGAAATGAATCTGCTGCTTCCATCGGTTTCTTTCCATTACTATGGTATAATATTACTCCAGAACAGGGCAGCCGCATATTACGGGCCTGCAGGACCCTGCCCCGGAGGATACCGCGGATTATTGGGACTGTTGGGATTGTTCGGACCAGGCTCATTGGGAACTAAATTTGGGGTCTGACTCTGCTGAGGGGGATTCCGCTGGGTGGAACTCTCCCGTGCAGGCAACGCTGCGGTTGTCATGGACACGGAACCGATCCCGGCGGCTTCCGCTGCGGCAATCCCTTCGGGGGCCAAAACCGCCATGGACTGTATAACCGCCTGTGTCTGAGGGGCGCTGATTCCGCCCTGAGCAGCCACCGCCGTTTGTCCGCTCAGCACCGATATTCTCTGTTTGCCTGCGGGATCTGATACGGTCCAGACGCCGGAAGAACCTTTGACGGTCCCATCGGCGTCAACTTCACCGGATGTA
>JAISVD010000016.1 GCA_031271875.1 Spirochaetaceae bacterium
TGAAGGGCTTCTGGCAAAATATATGGGAAAAAAGAAACTCATTGCTGAGACAGGAGCGGGACAGCACGGGGTTGCTCTGGCCACGGCGGCGGCGTATTTCGGCCTGGAGTGTGAAATTCACATGGGCGAGGTCGATATTGCGAAGGAGCATCCCAATGTGGTACGCATGAAACTGCTGGGGGCGACGGTTGTTCCCGTAACGCACGGACTCAAGACACTGAAAGAGGCTGTGGATTCCGCCTTTGAAGCCTATCTGAAGGACCCGATAGACAGTATCTACTGCATCGGCAGTGTGGTCGGTCCCCACCCATTCCCCATGATGGTTCGTGATTTCCAGCGTGTTATCGGCATTGAGGCCAGGGAACAGTTTTTCGAGATGACCGGAGAGCTCCCCGACACGGTAACCGCCTGTGTCGGAGGAGGCTCCAATGCCATGGGGATATTTTCAGGATTTCTGGGAGATGATGTCCGTCTGGTGGGGGTCGAGCCATCGGGCCGTTCCCTCAAAATCGGGGATCATGCTGCAAGCCTTTCCTATGGAAAACCAGGAATCATGCACGGATTTAAAACTTATATGCTTCAGAACGATAAGGGCGAGCCGGAAGCGGTATACTCCATCGCCAGCGGCCTCGATTATCCGGGGTCAGGCCCTGAACACTGCATGATGAAGGATAAGGGCCGAATCGAATATGTCACCGCCAGTGATGAGGAGTGCCTCGATGCGTTCTATACGCTCTCCCGGATCGAAGGGATCATCCCTGCCCTTGAAAGCGCTCATGCCGTCGCTTACGCGATGAAATACGCTTCAGAGAATCCTAAGAAATCGGTTCTTGTGAACCTGTCGGGACGGGGTGACAAGGATATCGATTTTGTTGTGGAAAAGTACGGAATACGGAACGTACTCTGACATAAAAAGGTCTGTCTTATGTCAGGGTCTGAATATCAGACCCTGACATAGGTTATAAAGGAATATTCCCGGTGGGCCTCCTCGGCGGCGATAACCCATTCGGACATATCCAGGACGGCAGCGGGAAAAAAGACATCCCCCATGACGGATGTATGTACCCGGGTCATCTCGATTTTTCTTGCCAGGGGGAGAGCCGCTGAATAGACAGCCTGCCCGCCGCAGATGAAAATTTTTTCCGATTTCCCCTTATAGAGGGACAGAGCTTTTTCAAGGGAGGGAAAAACAACGGCGCCCGTAGGATGGTAACCAGCGCTGCGGGAAAGTACGATATTCTCCCTTCCCGGAAGAGGCCGTTTGGGAAGGCTTTCATAAGTTTTTCTCCCCATAATACAGGGCCATCCAGTGGTAAGCTTTTTAAAATGGAGCATGTCCTCCCGTATATGCCAGGGAATCGCATTACCCGAACCAATGACATTATTCTCTGAAACCGCAACGATTATGATTATTTCCATGGATTCACTCTGTTTTTTTATTATAGCATACTTGGGACGGATGGGGACAGAGCTTGACTGTTGTTGTTGTTGACCGTAAGTGTATTGCATAAAACAGGGACAGAGCTTTATAGCTTTATAGCTGCGATTTTTTCTCAGATTCCCTATGAAAATAACTGAAAAACAGTCATCCGCAACGATACTACTCCATATGAGAAAGAACAGAAAAATAGTAGTTGATGCATATTATCATGTATCAACCCACATCAATCGGAACGATGGATTTCTTTTTACCAAAAACGCCAAACTTCTCTTCATACAGGTACTCAAGGAGGCAAAAAAGAAATACCGTTTTATCACCAAGAACTTCACCATTATGTCAAACCACTATCATCTGCTGATAAAACCTCTGGAAGGAGAGAACCTTTCGAGGATAGTACAATGGATAAATGCTGTATTCGCAATGAGAATAAACAGAATTAACGGAAGTAAGGGGCATGTATGGGGTCAGAGATTTTTCAGCAGAGTAATAGAAAGCATTGCAGGGTATGTTCGAGTGAATAAATATATCGATGAGAACGCAGTAAAGGCCAGATTAGTGAAACGAGCAGAGGAGTGGGAATACTGCGGGGCGTATTACTTGGTACAGGTATGCAGGAGAAATTGATTGTACATAATAATAGAGCGGCATGAGGCATGATATGAACAGGGACAGAGCTTAAACCTATCTTGTCATCCTTTCAGAACACAGAACGAAAGGGACGAAGTTGTTGTCCTTTTTTGGTTTTCTTATTTAGGTAAAATGCCTTTATCCTGGTTTTCCTCTGTATTGCTTTCCACTGGTTATATATAGTAGTATTACGATGTGATTGAAAGTATAATGTTGTTTATTCTTTCACCTTCCAGTTTTCTTTTACCGGGAACAGCCCTGTGACATATTACCGGGAAGTCAAAAACGCACTCAGGAGGGAACTGCTTCCTGGAGTGTTCATTCCGGCCCTCTACCGATTTTCGCCCTATCAGGGGTGCGGTCATGCTTGTCTTTACTGTGACGGCAGGGCTGAAAAATACTATGTCGAAGGTGATTTTGAGTCCGATATCGGGGTAAAGGACAACATGCCCGATATCCTGCGGATGGAGCTTGGGTGTTTTCCCGAAGACGGGGCGGGAAAAAAACACGGAACAGAAACAATACAGCCCGCTCTGTTTGATGAAATGGACTTCGTGGAAGGGACAGAGCTGGAAAGTTCTCTCCCTTCCGCCTTCCCGAAACAGGAACTGCCGCGGCAGCTACCGCTCCCCCAGCGGGACTGGGGGGCAGTCTCGGTCGGATCCGGTATCTCCGATGTCTATCAACCGGTGGAACAGGATGAACAGGTGACCCGCCGGTGTCTTACAGTGCTTAAGGAAAGCGGCGCCGGTCTTCCGGTGACGATACTCACGAAATCCGCCCTTATCCTCAGGGATTTTGATCTCCTCACCAGTATCGCGGAACAGGCTCTGGTGAGGTACGCAGGGCCGGATTCAGGACGCCTCCCCGTGCTTATCCTGACAACAATAACAACTACCTGTACAGAAACAGCATCCGTTCTCGAACCAGGGGCTTCACCTCCTGAGGAGCGGCTGGAACTTATACGCCGGGCGCGGGAAGCGGGGTTCTATGCGGGGGTGATGGCTATGCCCCTGGTTCCCTATATAACCGACGGAACCCCCGCAGCATCTCCGGTCATACCGGGAAGCGATCCCGCCGAACTTTTCCGCGCCGCCGCAGAGGCCGGGGCCGAATGTATTATTCCCGGAGGACTGACGCTCAGACCCGGCAGGCAGAAAGACATTTATATGGAAACCCTCAGGCAGAAATGGCCCGCCCTGTATTCCGATTATGAGTGGATTTACGGCGAACAGCGCCGGTCCGGAGCTCCCCGGAGGGAATTTTACCGTGACCGGCCCGGATACTGGGCGGCGGAACTGGAAAAGCTTTGTATCCCTTCAGGGATACCTCATTATATATACCGCAGCCTTCTCTCCGAAGCGGATTCGCTTTTTACCCTGCTTTGTCATATGGAATACCTCTACGCCTCCAGAGGAATCGAGACCCGGGGACTCAGGGATGCTGCGGGCCGTTACTCTGAATGGCTTAAGCTGCGGCGAACCGCTCTGCGCCGGAAGCGGGCATGGGTCACAGAAGAGCTGACCAGAGAACTGCGGGAGATGACCGCCGGTGATGGCTTTGAAAAACTCACCGGAAACCCGAGGCTATCCTCATTTGTACGGGAAATAGTCAATAGCGGCAGAAACTTCAACTATATTACAGGAAAAACCGAACATTCTTAGGAGATGTTATCCTCAGGCAGGATTTTTTCTTCCCTTCCGGCCAGTATCGACCTGTTCCGCTCCGCAATGCGCTGATAGAGTTCAAAAAAACCGGTCACCCTGCTCTCTTCGCTCTCTCCCGGAAAAGCATACGCCTCGGGAACAGCCGCAAACGTTTTAACTTTGTGTATACCGGCGCATTCGTACAGGGGTTTCCCGAAGAA
>JAISVD010000077.1 GCA_031271875.1 Spirochaetaceae bacterium
GCCGTCGGAACGCTCGTAGGGGTTCCATCCAATGGTGGTTTTACCGTATTTTTTGGCAATTTCCGATACCCTGCCCATAAAATAACGATAGTCATCCTGTGAGGTAACATGCGCCTCATCACCGCCGATATGAAAATAGTTTGAAGGGGATATCGCCGCCAACTCTCTGATCACATCATCGCAGAACGCATAGGTTACCTCCGAACGGCACTGGAATGTACTGTAACCTACCTCAATGTCGGTACGCGGTTTGGCGGCCTTGCCGTCCTTGTTGAGTTCAGGAATTGAGGCCAGAGCGGCGTTCACATGGCCCGGCATATCAATTTCGGGAATCACCTCGATGTACCGCGCCGCTGCGTATTGAACAATTTCCTTAAAGTCATCCTGTGTGTAATATCCCCCCGGATCGCCGTTAACCGCTCCGAGGGATCCGATTTCGGTCAGCGCCGGGCGCGATTTTATTTCAATCCGCCAGCCCTGATCATCCGACAGATGGAGGTGCAGTTTATTGATTTTGTACGCCGCCGCAAGATCGATCTGCCGCATGATGACCTCTTTTGGAAAAAAATGTCGGGCTACGTCGATCATCAGTCCGCGATATGGGTAAGCGGGAGTGTCCGCTATTTCAGCGCAGGCAACGCTCCATGTTTTGTCCGGTACAACGGTTTTACTTTCAATATCCGGGCCAAAGAGCTGGCGCAGGGTCTGTACCGCGCGAAAGAGTCCGGCAGGCTCATTGGCCGTAACGGTAATGTTGTTCGTTTCTATATTGAGCGTATATGTTTCGGGCGCCCCGTCAAGGGTCCCGAGGTTCAAGACGATATCGCCGTCCCCGGGAGAGTCCTGGGGATCCATAATGGTAATCCCGAATCCGGTAGAACCCCGCAGAATTGCGGCCAGATATTCGGCGACAGCGCCTCTTACCTCATCGTAGCGATTGTCCGTCATGACCGCAATATCGCTGTCGGCGGTCAGGATGAATTCACCCGTTGTTTTGACATAACTCGACGGCTTCGGCACAACCGGTACAACCGGCTCAACCGGAGTTATCGAAGTACATGCCGCAAAGCACAGCAGCAATGCGGCCAGCATGGTGACCATACAGGAAACACGCCGTTTTTTCATGTTGTTTCTCCTCAAACGTATTCGTGCCGGGGGATGTAATACCCCGCCGGGGATGAGTAACTGTTCCTCAAAAAATACATATCAAAATGAACAATTCTTGCTCTCTTAGACAGGCTGCTGCTCACGGTGAATTTCTGAGATGCGCCAGATGCCTTCTGTGCAGTCAAGCGTAACAAAATCAGAGTAATAATATACCCTTGACTGCGGCATTTCAGCGGTTTCCAATGGCGCGATATTTTCGTCGCTATACTCCCAGGTAATCCAGAGCCTATAGTCAACACGATAACCTGTCCCGCCTGAACCTTCGCTCAGGCCCGTTTGCTCAATACGCCTATCGGTAATACCGAATATAAAAGCATCAACCGGCGGCGTTCCGCTCTCAAGCCAGTCCTGGGCAGAAAGCGTTTCCGCCCAGGTAATGTGCGGACAAGCCCGCCTCACCCTGGTGTACATAAATAAATCGACCGCCATTCCGATGTCATCCTGCGCGATACCAGGCGTAACGCAGGCGCCCATCATACGATAATCCAGCTCGTCAAAAGCATTATAGTAACTTTCAACAACCTGTACAGGATTCATGCCCTCCGTACTTGGCTTATCTGTACGATTACTGATTACATCACCAACAATTACCGCCACAATCACCGTAAGGAGACCACATACAAGATATCTCATTTGTATTCCTCCTATATTGCATCTGTCCCCAAAACAGCGTCTGTAAAATACTATAACACGGGAATAGCTGTAGACAAGATCGGAGTTGAGAAAATTGCAGGGTAACCGGATTATTTTGTATTTATTCATACCGGTAATTGTAATATCGGCGGTATCAGGAAAGTTTGATCAGAACGAAGTTCCGGAGCGTGTATCGGCAGGGCGAAACTCTGTTTCAGGTGAAACAAAGTTTCGCAGTTACTTACGGGACATGAATCCTTACACAATGCGTCCCTTTTTTTGTTTTATTCACTCTTTGGTTTGCGTCCCCTGGGTTTTGGAGCGGCGTCTGCCTTTACCGGGGCTTTGGCTTTAGAAGCGGCGGGTTTGGCTCCGGTTTTTGAGGGAGATTCAGCTTCGCCGGTATCGTCTACAATTTTGGCAACCGGGGCTGATTTGACGATTGAGGCGATCCCCTTGAGTGCGGATTTTTTTTCGGAATAACTCTCGCTCGTGGCTATGATTTCGCCATTTGCGGCCTTGAGGTTAAAGCGGTACTGTCCGCTTTTGTCTTTGAACACAGTGAATTTTGCAGCCATAGAATACTCCTTGTAAAAGGTTTATGTATGTTAAGTATACTCGATTTATCTCTTATTGCATAGCAAAACTAAAAGCGCTCTGGCCTGAATGCAAACCTTCGCATTCAGTCAACGGGGTTGTACTGAATCCCCATCCAAAGATTCTGCTCCGCTCAGCCTTTTATTGGCAAATTTCGTTTTATCAAAATCTTCGGATATATCCTCCAGTTTTTCATCGTAATCTTCTGCAAATTCTTTTATTTCTTCAATCTCGCTCTTTACGGCATTTATTTTGTCAACGATATACTGATAGGCTTCATCCAGAGCTTCCCGTATTAATTCTTTATTCTTAACCCATTTGTACATATCATCGTCTTCCATCTGGGATCGCTTTTTCACCAGGCATTTTCTCATTAAGCTGGATCTATAGCGTATACACACATAGCTGAACCCATTGCTCTTATCGCGGTCAAAACTCCACTTATATTTGGAATATCTGTTAAATTCCTTCAAACCGCAGGTATCCAAATAATCAAAGTATCTCTCGATTATCCTGAAACATACCCTGTAGTCGTCTTCTATGATTTGCAGGGCGCCGTTCAAATGTTCCTTCATACGTATACTATCGGAATATTCACCTGTTTTCCGGCATACTTTTTTAGCTCGCTCCATGAATCCTGCAGAACAAACCATATATGTCATTTGACAGAAAGTAATACCCGTGCTAATCTGTATACATACATCGCTTTTGTATACAATATATATAAAATGGATACAAAATTTTCCAAAGAGGAATCATGAAAGGGAACGGAAGAAAACAGGAACAGCCCGATACCTCTCAACTCGTCTACAGG
>JAISVD010000162.1 GCA_031271875.1 Spirochaetaceae bacterium
ATAGACATTGTCACCGGTTTGCAGCTGTATATGCTTTCCATCAATGGAGATCGTACCATCCTGGGTGACCTGATAGGAGGTTGCGTCCCTCTGGGGAAAGAGCTTCTGCTGCTCCGCCCAGAATACCCGGTTTCCGGGATGGTTCACTTCGATATAGGAATTTTCATCTATCTCGGCGAGGCCCGACTCTATTGTACCGTTGTAACGTACCTGCTTTATCATCGCGTCCGAGGCGCCGGGCACATCCCCCATCACGACCTCAAAGGGGGTAGTCCTGTTTCTGGTTCCGCCGAACAGGAAGTTACCATCCGGGCCGATAGCATTGCCTGTCAGGACAAGCTCCTTGAGCAGTTCGTCAACTTCGGTGGACATATTCTTCATATCATCGGGAGTATAAGTACCGTTTGCGGCCTGAACAGAGAGCTCCCTGATGCGCTGCATTATCTGCATCGACTGGTTCATGTAGCCTTCGGTTACCGTGTACTGGTCGTTTACGATCTCTGCGTTCGATTCAAAACGTTCAAGCCGCCCCAGATATGACTGATACCGCACCAGATGTCCCGCCGCAAGCGGATCATCCCGGAGGTTCTGAATCTTCTGCTGGGAACCCATCTGGTTATTGGCTTTATTGAGCTTCGCTTCCTGTAAACGCAGGCGATACTGCATATCGTTGTTAGGCATATTGCTGCTGACACGTCTCATCTCTACTCCTCTATTTTCTCCCGTTCAACCGGCGGAGAAATACGCTAGTGTTTCTCCGCGCTCCTATGGAAACAGTGATTTATGCATCGAGCATAAATCACTGTTCACGTATAATGGCCATTTTTTCGTAATTCTATTGAATTACGAAAAAATGGTCTAGGTTAAGCAGTTGGTAAGTCATCGAGACTTACCAACTGCTTAACCTAGACCTTGAGCCTGTTGATAACCGTATCAAGAAGCTCATCCATAACGGAAACAAACTTGGCGGCGGCATTATATCCGTGCTGGAATTTGATGATATCCGCCAGTTCCTCATCGATATTTACCCCGGAGATTGAAGCCCGAAGGGTCCTGAGATCTTCCATCATAGCTATCCGGCTCTCAAAGTTTATGGACGCCTGTTCCCCTTTGAGTCCGACATTGGTTACCGTGTCGGCGAAATAATCGTCAAAGGTTCGGTTATGACCGATCATGACCTGGGTATTGCGGATAGACGCGATTGCAAGCGCCGCGGAACCGTCACCGCTTTCGGCAACCCCCGAATCAGAGATGAAAGCGGCCGCCACCGAAAGTACATCGGTTCGTATGGCGGGATTGATTTCCATATAGGCCGAGGGATTGGTTAAGGGAGCGACAGCATATAACGCGCCGCTTTCCGTTCCTGCGGGCTGTACAAGGCTTGCCACGGCATCCGGCCGGTCAAAGTCATAGGCGTTCTCCGGGCCGCTCCCCTGAAGTACCCCGGCGTACCCGGTCAGGAACCGGCCGGAATCTTCGATGTGGCGGATAACAAAATCGGGGTTGTTCCTGTCCGCCGCGGTGGACGCCTTGAGAACCATCCGGCTGTTTCTGTCGAGATAGGCCTTCACTTCCCCGTTGGAGTTGTTGATACGCTGGACAACCATCTCCACCGTATCGGAAGAATAATAGGGAACCTCCACATTCCCGGAAGTACCGGAGATGGTCACAGTACCGCTTACCCCTATCTGTTCCTGAGGGCTGAGAACGTTGGCGCCGGTGATGCGGAATATATAGGAAGTATCCACTGTACCGTCGCCGTTGCGGTCATAATTTCCCGCGACGTTATTTACAAAGGGGTGCTCCGTAAAGAAATCGAGTCCCGTAACTCCATTGGCCCCCACAGCGTTCCGGTGCACATCATTGACCAGATCCGTGAAATTCATGGTCATGGTGTTGAGGTTCTGCATCTCCTCACGGAGGTCCACATCCCGCAGTTCCACCAGAGCACCGAGGGTTCCGCCGGAAAAATGGGCGTCCGCCCCGGTGTTTCCCCAGACCACCTGATGATACCCGTTATCATCGATCCGGGGTCTCACATCGAGGGGCGTGGCGATACTGCCCTGAACGAGGATGTTCCCGGCGGTCTGGACGATATATTCATCGGGGTCACGTTCATCAACGGTAATATTTATAAGCCCCGACAGTTTTTCCGTCAGCAGATCCCGGCGGTCGAGGAGATCATTGGGGTTGTCACCCATGGCCCGTACCCGCACTATCTGACCGCTCAATTCGGCGATCTGTTTTGTGTAGGAGTTTACCTGCCTGACAGTGGCCGTAACATCGCCATCGAGTAACTCTCCGATACCATTAAGCCCTTTGTTCCGCTGCTGGATAGCGTTTATAAGGCTCTCTCCCCGGGTGACCACCGCCTGACGGGCGGCCTTTGATTCGGGATAGAGAGAGAGTTCCTGCCATCCGTCCCAGAATTTATCCATATTGGTACGAACCGATACGTCGGCGGGTTCATTGTATATGTTTTCAAACATGACATAGTATTTATCCCTGGCGCCCCAGTAGTTCTCCATGTTTGTTTCCGCAGCGATCTGTTTGTCAAGCAGCCCGTCCCGCAGCCGGGAGATGCTCTGAACAAAACTCCCCTGCCCTATCTGACCGGGAGTTTCTGCACGGGAGAGATCGGGACGGTAGATCGGGTCAAAGGCTCGTATCTCTACCCGCTGCCGGGAGTAACCTTCCGTCTGTTCATTGGAGATGTTATGACCGGCGGTATTAATTGACTGACTGTGGGCCATAAGGCTCCGTTTTCCTATTTCAATTCCGGCGAATGTAGATCCCATGATATCACCTCTATTTTTTTCCGTTAACCGTTATAATGATTGATTGAATATAAGACTGTCCGGCTCGCGGGCAGCAATCGTTCCCCGGCGTGAATAGATCTTGTTACGCCGCTGGGGTACCACATCCTCAAACAGCCCCTTGAGCAACGCCGTCGCGGAAGCGATATACCGGTCGAGGGAGTTGTTTTCTATTCTGGATATGACAAGGTCCTGTCTGATAGTGCGGAAATTGCGGAGGATATCCTCCCGGAGCCGGGGTGAAAAGGCGCGGATGAATGTATAAAACCCCTGTTCTCCGGTTTCCGTAACGCCGGTCAGGGAAGCGATCTCGGCAAAATGTTGTTCCCGCTGCTTTTCAAGTTCCTGAAAAGAGCCGGAAAGGTTGAAAATTTCGTCCAGGCGCTGCTCCAGGGAGACCCACTCCTTGTTATTCACACAATTCCGTATGGCCCGCTGTTTTTCAAGAATGACGGAAAGCAGGTTTGCCTCTTCAAGCAGTATTGTATTCAGTTTTTCTCCGTAAACATCAAATTCATCCATGAATTCACCCCTTTATGTACCGTAACCTGGTGAAAATACCGCTCCCATCACACTTCCCTCTTTTTTCACCGGAGGAATAACACTTCTCCTCATTACTATATCGGTATTGTACGAAAATATGTGACTGTTTTTGTCCGGCGGGAAAAAACATATTCTATTTCAGGGGTGTCACAAAGGCGCATCTTTTTCTAAAGTTTTCTGAAAGCGTTCCGATATTATTACTGTCACTGTTACAGAACAGTAACGGCGAACGCGAGTGACGTCCAGTCGCCGTTCTGTCAGTAATGGTAATGGCTGCAACCATTACTATTGCCGCAGCCTATCAGGGCTGACAGGGTTGTCCCAAAAGCGGCTTGCTTTGGGAGGATGATTGCTGAAAGCAAGAATCTTTCAGTAGTTGTTTGAGACAACCCTGTCGGCCTTTTTTTGTTTAAAATGCCCGCATCAGGATAATCTGCATATCTTTTTGATAAGACAAGGGCAATTGATGAGTAATCTCTGGCAGGCTTCCCAGACTATTGT
>JAISVD010000227.1 GCA_031271875.1 Spirochaetaceae bacterium
CCGGTGCCGTCGCTCCTCGTTCCATTCTTGTAGGCGATGCAGTTTTCAATAAGTACAGCGCCGATGGGACCGGTCTCGATTTTGGCGAACAGGTCCCAGCCGTCGTCGATATTGCTGTAGGCTATGCATCCCCGGAAAATGTTGCCGTCGCCGCAGGTAAGTTTGGCGGCAAAACCGTCGGCGTTATTTTCTGCGGGGTCGCAGTTATTGTATGACGTACAGTTGAGAATGAGATTGTGGCCGGGCCACTTCTCCCAGGGTTCGGTACTGACCCCGGATATCTGTAGTCCCGTATCACCGTTATTGTAGGTGTTCACATTTCTCACGATGTTATAGCTGCCCGCGACCTGGAAGCCCTTGAAATCCCCGAAGGTGTTACAGATATCGATTCCATCGAATATCCAGTAATCACCCCAGTGGATGATACCGCCTGAGTTGGTGGCGCTGAAATCGATAACCACCCGCTTGCCTGCTTCCGCCTGGATGACCTTGGGCTTGCTCTTGGTTCCGCTGTTGCCCCGCTCAATGATGATCCGTCCGGTGGGATAATAGCGTCCCTCGGCCATGATGATCGTCTGTCCCGGTTTGAGATAATACAGTGCAGTGGTCAGATCGAGGGGCTCCTCCCTTGTCCCCTTGCCAAAGGCGCTTCCCGAAGGCGTTACATACAGCTCCTTCCCGGCGTATTCGGTGTAGATGATCGAATGGGAGAGGGATACGGGAGTATAGCTTTCAACATACCTCCGCAGATACCGGTCGTATGACGCCATCACCATGTTTTCGCCGGGTTTATATTTCGGGTCAGGAGTAAAGATCACAACAAGATCGTTCATACCCCTGGCGATCTTGATCTTCGCCGTGAAATCCTTAAACGCCTTGATCTGTTTGTTCTTGAGGACAGTCTTGCCGTTCTTGTCGGTTACATTGAGGACGCCGTCGGCGTTGGCATAAAACGTGAAGGGATACTTGTTTGTATAGTAGGTTGTGGGAGAATCTATAACGGTAATAAGAGGGACGAGTTCCGGGGGTTCCTTCTCCGCAGGCGGATCGGTTCTGGAATCGGTGACCTTGAATACAACGTCGCTGACGGTAGCGTTGCAGCCCCGGGCGACAACAAAACCGATATACACGTGGTCCGGGTCAAGCTGCTGGAGCTTTGTGCCGTCGTACAGGATGAATTCCGTAATGGTATCTTCGCTGGTGATCTCCTTGGGGAAGATCGCGTAGTAACCGGTGTTGGTTTTCTTCAGCGTGATTGTATATACATCCCCTGTTTTTATGAGGTCCGACTGATCGTAACTGTAGGCCCGGGAAACGCTCAGTCCGTGCTGGGCAATCCCCGCATCCCCCAGGGCGATAACCTCGGGGGTAAGACCGGTGACAAACCGGGATCCCAGAGTGTCCTTGCTGGTTTTCTTGACCCCTGCGATGGTTTCTTCAAATTTTGTCGCGATTATACCGGCGGAGTTGGTATAATGGTTTACCGAGGATACGCCGTACTGGCCGAGGCTGTCCATGGCGATAAGCCCGAACCCCTCCTGTCCATCAGCAACGGGATTGATATAATCGATGGTGAATGTCGCAGTGAGTTCAAAATTTTCGGTTTTGGGATCGATAACAGTATAATAGAATGAAACGCCGTCATGGAAAGCGGTGAACTTTCCGCCCTTCTCCACTATCGTTCCGTCAGGGAGATGGGTCGCCGAAAAGAGCCTGAACTTCATGTTGTCTGCGTCTATCATTTCAAACCTGTTGCGGTCTCCGTTGGTTGACTGCCCAAACCAGGTGAAATTCCACTCCCGCTCCTGTTCACTGCGAACCGTTTTGATCACCGGATCCGAAGCTGTTCCGCCGCTGCCGCGCTTCGCGGTAACCGTGATGGTATATTTGTGTCCCACGGTCAGTCCGGTCAGCAGATGGGACAGATTTGAGACGGTGATTACCGTCGCCTGCCCTGAGGAAGCCGTATCTTTATATGAAAGCGCGTAGTTTTCCGCTTCCTTTACCGCATTCCATGAAACGGAAACAGCACCGTTTCCCTCATTCATGACGGTCACGTTCGGCGGCGCCAGGGGGTAGCTGAAACTGAAGCTGACGGTATCCGAGGTTTTTACCCCATCCGTGTCCGTCCTGGAGGCGGTCACCCTGAACGAGTAGGTCCCGCTTGTTGAGGGGGAAAACTCGCTCCTTTTTATCTGGCGGCTCGACCGCCCCACAGTGTTTGATTTGATAACCCTGCCGGAAGCATCCATCATGTCAACCTGAGCGCGATCCGCGCCATCGCTTCCCATGGCAAGCGTAAAGTTTACCGCGACCTTTTCCGGATCCGCGGCGCCCGGTTCTATTGAGACAATTACCGGCGCAGCCACTTCATCCCACGGGGTACGTCCTGCCTGAGCTGTACTGTTCTGGCTGATAAAAAACACGAAACAGGAAAAAACAAGGGTTTTCAGTATCCTTTTACCCATACTATTTACTCCATAAATATAAAACGCTGAATATGTCAAGCCGCTAAGACTTGATTCCCGAAGACTTGACTGTCATCAAAACGTATTCAGCGGTTCCACAGGTTATCTGTCTTCCCGGGAAAACAAGATAACCTGTATCAAATCCAGATAGTGGTACTGTTATTTTACAATGACCGCGTAGATGTAGACACCGCCGCTCTTTGAAGTGATAGTGTATGTTCCCGCCCCGGGGACCTGGAATGCGGCAACCTTTGCCTCTGCTCCGGCCGGTGAGGGGGGAGAGGGCAGTTCCGCGATGGTTTTTCCGGCTCCGTCCCTGACCGCGAGGGTACGGGTATCGGTTTTGCTGCTGCTCAGGGTGTATACCGTTACGGCGGCGGCTTTTGTGGTGGTAAAGGAAATTGACCGCGCTTCAGCGTCCCCGGCGCCGCCGGTACTGATCCGGGCGTTGAAAATTTCTCCGTCTTCGGCGGGCATCTCGACATCCATGATTTCAATCTTCATGGATTTGGACGGGCTCGCATTCAGTGTAAAGATACCTTCGGTCATCTTGCCGGTAAGCGATGCTGCGGGATCGAGATCATTCGCCGAGAGCATCTCTTCCGCGAACAGGGAAACCGGTACTGTAAGCAGTGCGCATATCATAAGAGCGGTAATCCAGATTTTTGTTTTCATTAACAGAGCCTCCTTATCAGCATATCCGCTGATACTATACATATTGATGCATTGTATTATATCAGGGATTCGGGCAACCAAAAGAATTCTTTGTTGTAATAAAACGCCCTCTTTTAGGATAATTCCATACAGCTCCTGATGATGAAAATGTTCCGGGATTTCCCGCAAATGGAAGGGAAAAATGTGTCTTTCAGCTGAGAAAGAGCATTTTTTTCGGATATGCCGGATTCTTCTGCAAATCTGCAATGTATTTCCCCGGAGACATGGTACATCATACAACCATTGCCGGGTGCAGAAAGCCCCGGAAAGGAGTATGTATGCGAAAACCAAAAAATGCTGAAGTCATTATTACAGCCGTGATCCTGCTGTTTTTTACAGTTGGATTGCTCGTGACCTGTATGTCCGCACCGAAGAGTGCATCCGAACAGGAGGGGGTCACCACATTTACCCCTGTCAGGGTGGAGGCGCCGACATCGACTATCACATTCCCCTCCGCAGACGGGATACCGATAACGGCGGACCTGTATATGCCCTATCCCGAAACCGCTCCGCTCATACTGCTCTGCCATCGGGCCAACTGGTCCCGGGGAGAGTATCGGGAGATAGCGCCGGTCCTCACGGAGATGGGGTTTAACGCCATCGCAATCGACCAGCGTTCGGGAAGGACAACGAACAATGTGGATAACGCGACAAAGGCCGCCGCAGAGCAGGCGGGAAAACCCACCGAATTCATCGACGCGATTCAGGATATCCAGGCGGCGGTTGACTACGTGAAAGCCAACTACGCAAAGGGCACCTTTATCCTCTGGGGCTCCTCCTACTCGTCAGCCCTTGCCTTGAGCGTCATAAAAAACAATCCCGGCAGGATCGATGCGGCCCTTGTGTTCTCCCCGGGAGAGTATTTTACCGACCAGGGGAAACCGGCAGACTGGATCGCCACAGAAGCGAAGGGCGTCACCATTCCCATATTCTTCAGCTCGAACAACACTGAAGCGGAACAGACGACTCCGATTTATGAAAACGTTCCGTCGGCACACAAGACCTATTACCTGCCCACCAGCGAAAGCAGGCACGGAGCGGAGGCCCTCTACAAGGCGAGTCCGCTCAGTTACTGGACATGGAAAGCGGTGGATCAGTTTCTCGAACCCTTTGCCGCCGCGCGGTAGCTCCTGGGGCTCATCCGGTATTTCTGCCGGAACATGCGCTCAAAGTGGCTGACATCGCCGATACCGACTCTCTCGGTTATTTCCGCAACCGAGAGATCGGTATTTACGAGCATCACCGAAGCGATCCGGAGACGGAGGTCGATGAGATAGGAGATCGCCGTCATGCCGGTTTCTGCCCGGAACTGTTTGTTCAGGCTGGTCCTGTTTGTACCGAATTCTCTGGCAAGATCATCCAGGGAAATTTTCGTATTGTAGAAACGCATGATGAAGTCGAGAAGGGGTTTGAATTCCGGGGAGACCTTCAGGGGTTCAGGAAAGGGAATACCGTTTTCCTTCCCCGAAGGGTTGAGTCCCGGTTCCCTGCAGAGGGTATTCTGTTGTGCCGTATCCTGAAGCTGGGCGATGAGAAACAGCAGCTCCGCCAGGTATGAGCGGGAACGGCAGGGCCACCATCCGGTTTCCTGCTCCTCAAGCTCACGGCGTATTGACCCGAGGAGTTCCCGGATCCTTACCGCCGATTCCGGGCTCATATGGTTGAGGAGCACTATTGGTTCCTTTATAAAAGCCCGCAGGAGGAGGCGGTTTTCGATAACCTCCGGCGGCGCGTCTGTCCCACTTTCACGGACATTCTCCGTGGTGAGCTTCTTGTGGAGCGCCGCAGGATGAAAATAGAGCGCATATGTCACCGGCAGGGAGGAC
>JAISVD010000228.1 GCA_031271875.1 Spirochaetaceae bacterium
GGCGGCGTTCGGAGTGTCCGAGGATGACTGTTTTTACGCCCAGGTCCTTGAGCATGAGTACCGATACCTCACCGGTGTGGGCTCCCTGTTCGTCGGTGGACATGTTCTGGGCGCCGAGCATGATGTTGGTGCCCTTTACCACAGCGGATACCGCATCAAGGGCGGTAAAGGGGGGGGCGATCAGGTATCTGTTTTTTCCGTCTTTGAGTTCCTTGACAAGGGCGGCGGCAAGAGCAAGGGCTTCCTCTTTTGTTTTATGCATCTTCCAGTTTCCGGCTATGAAATAATCTCTCATGTTCACTCTCCTTAATCTCATTTGATTAACCGGACGGTTTTATATTCATCGCTGCAAACCGCCTCTGGTGTATTCAGAAGTATATAAAGAAGATCGATATCCCGCAATAGGTCCGAGTCTCTGGGCTGCGGGATTTTCAGTGAAGGGCGGCGCTCCCTTTTCCGGTGCCCAGAGGTTTGCGATACCATTCGAGGTTGGGCCATTTTTCCGCCCTGCTTACCAGATCGAAGCCGCTCATGAGAAAGTCGCAGACGGTCTGTTCCGGGTCGGGGGCGCTGAACGCGTCCCGGAGGGAGAGGAAATACTCCGCCTTCCGGGCATTGAAAAACGCTTCGTCCGGCCTGATTCTGCCCTCCGGTTCCGCCGTGAGAAAGGGGTAAGGGAGAATAAAGAAGCTCGGCTCCGATACATGGGGATCTCCCGGCCAGAATCCGAATTCGATGAGCTGTTCGTCGAAGGCGTTCCTTTCGATTACGCCCTTTCCGGGGAAGGGGGCGGGGACACCGCTGAAGAGTAGTCCTGTTACATCAAAGGTTCCCCAGAAAAAGGAGGGAAGGGTCTTCTTGCCTCTGAAGGGGGCGATAAATTTCAGTATCGCGTTGTGGGCAAAGACACACATGGCGAAAAAGTCGAGAGCGTGTTGGTTGTTGTAGTTGCTTTTTTCTGTAATTTTTTCAAAAGGTGTTACAATACTCATCTCCTGAGGAACCGTGTATATGTCGGTTTCGCATGTTACATCAGCCAGCATCCTGTTGAATTCGTTGTAATATTCACTGACCGAGGTGTTGTTTCTGAAGGCGAAACCGCTGATATGGCCGTCAACTCTGGTGGTGACAACTTTGCCCTCCCGGGCAAGCATACGTATTCCGAAACTTTGTTCACCGTTGGGGATAAGCCCCGTGCTGAACCCTTCGGGGGTTATATTGAGTACTATGTGTTTCCATTCAGGCTGGGGATCCATCCGTGACAGTTTGACCTTACCCATCATCTGAGAGATAAGATGTATTGTAAGTGCTGTTTCCTCCCATTCATTGTAGTGCGGTATGTTCATATTTGTTCCTCCGTTACAAAGTATAATGCGGCGGGATGCGCTTTGTTAGTAATTACGGAATATGAAAAATATTAAAAAATAGTATTCTAAGGGAGCGAAATAAAAAAATGTATACTATACTTTAAAATAACAAATCTGCGGTCCTGTTTTGCGCAGGGTATCCGTAAACAAAGCAGTAAGGACAATTGCCATGTTTCACGAAATAGGGGAGATGCTTGTTTCCCGGTCAGATTTTTTTTTACAGCTCACCATGGAGCACCTCGAGATATCCGTCATTTCGATACTCATCGCCGGCATTCTCGGTCTCGGAATCGGAATATTCATCAGTGAATATCAGAAGTCTTCGGGTATCATATTAACGCTTGTTAATATAATTTATACCATTCCGTCAATTTCTTTGCTCGGATTTTTGATACCCTTTTCCGGAATCGGCGACAAGACGGCGATAATTGCCCTGTCCATTTACGCGCTTCTGCCGATGGTTCGGGGTACGCATACGGGGATGACCAATATCAACCCCGCGGTTATCGAGGCGGCTCAGGGGATGGGGAGTACCAATTTCCAGATACTGTATAAGATACGGCTGCCTCTCGCTGTGCCGGTAATCATCTCCGGACTGCGCAATATGGTGGTCATGACCATCGCCCTTACCGGTATCGCTTCGTTTATCGGGGCCGGGGGGCTCGGGGTCGCCATATACCGCGGTATCACGACAAACAATACCGGCATGACCGTGACCGGGAGTCTGCTCATCGCTCTGATCGCGTTTGTTACCGATTTTCTCATCGGGATGATCGAAAAACTGGTAAAACGGGAAAGAGGAACTCCTGCACGGAGATTCTCGCGAAGCGCGGTATGGATAACGGTTGCAGCGGTTGTCTTTGTTGCCGCGGGGGTTCTGGCAGCGGCCGTTGTGGTCTCCTCCAGGGCAGACCGGAAAAACATTCATATCGCTACCAAGCCGATGACCGAACAGTATATTCTTGGAGAGATGCTTACGCTTCTGCTCGAAGAGGATGAGGGCTTTCGGGTGCAGCTTACCCAGGGTGTGGGAGGGGGCACCTCAAATATCCAGCCGGGGATGGAGAACGGGGCTTTTGATCTCTATCCCGAATATACCGGCACCGGCTGGAACGCTGTTCTCAAAAATGAAAGTATATATGAAGAAAGTATGTTTGATACCCTTTCGGCTGAATACCGCGACCGGTTCGGTTTTGAATGGGTAGGGATGTACGGGTTCAATAACACCTATGGCCTTGCCGTCAGAAGAGAGATAGCTGACAGATACAACCTCGTGACCTATTCGGATTTGGCCGCTGTGTCGGGAAACCTTGTTTTTGGCGCGGAATACGATTTTTATGAGCGGGAGGATGGTTTTGACGCTCTCTGCGCCGCTTACGGATATTCCTTCAGAAAAACCATGGATATGGATATCGGTCTCAAGTATCAGGCGATCAACCAGAAACAGATTGATGTGATGAATATCTTTACCACCGACGGTCAGCTCAGCGTCTCGGATATTACTGTTCTTCTGGACGATAAAAAAATCTACCCCTCCTACCTGTGCGGAAATGTGGTACGGATCGATGTACTGGAGAGATATCCCGGTCTCCGGGGGGCGCTGGAAAAAGTAAATGGTATTATCAGCGATGCGGACATGGCCTATCTCAATTATCTGGTTGAAAGCAGGGGAGCCGAACCCACTCAGGTTGCCCGCGGGTTTCTTGAGGACAAGGGGCTGCTGAAAAAGGAGGGGGCAAAGTAATGGCGGATAATCAGATAATACGTTTTGAAGATGTCCGGAAACAGTACGGCGATAAGGTTATCATTCCCGGCTTTGATTTATCCATCAATAGCGGGGAATTTATTGTGATCATCGGGAGCTCCGGCTGCGGAAAGACAACGATACTGAAGATGATAAACGGCCTTATCCTTCCCAATCAGGGAGCTGTTTATGTACACGGTCAGGATATTCAGAAGGAAAACCTTATAGAACTGCGCCGGAGGATCGGTTATGTGATCCAGGGCAGCGGTCTGTTTCCTCATATGACAGCGGAAAATAATATCGCCTATGTTCCGAACCTTTTCAAGAAAAGGGACAGGAAACAGATACAGGAGACAGTGAGAAGGCTCACCAAGGTCGTAGGGCTGGAGGAGGATGTCCTGAAGCGCTTTCCCTCGGAGCTCTCCGGCGGACAACAGCAGCGGGTGGGTATTGCCCGGGCACTCGCGGCGAATCCGGAGATACTGCTGATGGATGAACCTTTTGGCGCGGTTGACGAGATCACGAGAAAGCAGCTTCAGGATGAGATAAAACGGATCCACGAAAGCGCCGGTATTACTATAGTTTTTGTAACCCATGATATCCAGGAAGCGCTCAAGCTGGGAACAAGGGTGCTTGTCATGGACGGCGGAAGAGCCCTCCAGTTTGATACACCGGAGCACATAACCGCCGCTCCCGCAAACAGCTTTGTGGAGGAGCTTATACAGGGATAATTAACGGCAAGGTTTGGGGAAGAGCGGAGAAATTGCCGCATCTGGTTTTGCCGGAGATAGTACCTTTCCGTTTTTCCTCCCCGGAACGCCCTTTTCCCAGGCAGCAGCGCCGCCGACAAATACCAGCTCTGTCCCCGTTGAAAGCTGTTTCGGGTTTTCAAAGGTCGCGTTATCCTTCAGCCTCTCCGGGTCGAGGACTGTGACATCCCCGTGCCATCCGGGGATGAGGGCGCCCCGTTTTTCAATCTTGTAGCGCCGGGCGGGCATGAGGGTCATCTTGTGTATTGCCGTCCCGAGGTTCAGGATTTTTCT
>JAISVD010000251.1 GCA_031271875.1 Spirochaetaceae bacterium
ATGCTTACAGGGAAACCGGTGTAAAAACCGCCAGCCAGGGTAAACTGATTATAATGCTCTATGACGAAGCAGTAAAACAGCTTGGCATGGCCGTTGCATGGTTCGATTCGGGCCTGAAAACGGACCCTCATAAAATCGAGCTTGCCAACCAGAATATTCTTAAAACACAGGAAATCATAACGGAACTTATGGCCTCCCTTGATATGGAGGCGGGCGGAGAGATAGCCCGCAATCTGTTTTCGCTTTACGTATATTTTAACCATGAACTGCTGGAGGGGAATATCAGCAAGGACAGGGAAAAAATAGTCCATGTACGCGACTTGATGGACCAGCTCAGGATGACCTGGCATGAGGTTGTCAATTCAACCCCTGTGCAGGCGCAGATGAATGTACCATCCGGCGTTAATATTACAGGCTGAACAATGACAGCACTGAAGGCGGAACTTCCGCAGGAATTGACCAAACAGGAGCTGAGTTCCGAAGAACTCAACGAACGGGTAGCTATCCTCAAAAGGTTCAGGGAACTCCTTGAACAGCAGCGCGCTAAATTTCGCGAATACCTTAAAACCCTTGAATTACAGCAGGATGTCATCGCTTCCGGTGATATGGAAGCGATGACGGCGTATACGGAGCTGGAAGAGCATATTGTTTCAAATATCTATACCATCCAGAAGGTCATAGACCCGATGGAGGCGATATACCGCTCAGCCTGTCCCGACGCGGAACTCCGGCTGCCGGAGATGAAAAAAGAACTCACCCGGATCCAGGAGCGGGTTATGGAGCAGAACCGCAAAAACAGGGAACTCCTCACGTTCCGCATGACCGCCCTGCGGCAGCAGATTGCATCGGTACGAAATCCCTATACAAAACGCAGCAGCATCTATTCCACAACATCCCATTCTGCCGGTATAATAGACATTACACAATAAGGATGGTGTCCGGGAAGTAACCTGCGATACGAAGTATCGCACGAACCGTTGTTTTGCCCCTCCCGGACAGCCCTCACTCTGTTTAATCGCCACTGTTCCGGAGCTTTTTTATGGATAAAACTGTTTTATATGTCCTGGATTCCTATGGACTCATCTACCGTTCGTATTATGCTTTTATCAACAAACCCCTGGTAAATTCAAATGGAAACAATGTTTCCGCCATATTCGGTTTTTTCCGGATATTTCATTCAATACTGAAAAATCAGCGGCCCCGGTATGTCGCCGCGGCCTTTGATTCCCGCAAGCCCACCTTCCGGCACGAGATGTATCCTGAATACAAGGCCCAGCGTCTCAAAACCCCGGAGGAGCTCTACGCACAGATTCCCGTCATCGAGGAGATACTGACTGTCCTCGGGGTTCCCATACTGAGGCGGGACGGATACGAGGCGGATGACGTCATCGCGACCCTTGCTGCGGAGTGCCGCAGGCAGAGATACGAGCTCCGTATACTTTCGGGGGATAAGGACCTGATGCAGCTTGTTGATGATACAACCCTTATTATGCGTCCGGATAAGAGCGGGGGCTGGGAGACGGTGGACGCCGAGGGGGTATGTGCCGAATGGGGGGTCCCGCCGGAGATGATGCTGGATCTGCTCTCCCTCACCGGGGACAAATCGGACAATATTCCCGGTGTGGCGGGGGTCGGCGAAAAGACCGCCTGCAAGCTCCTTACCCAGTACGGCAGCCTTGATGAAATATACCGCCGCGCCGATGAGATATCCGGCGCGATGGGCAAAAAAATCGCTGAAGGCCGGGACTCCGCTTACCTCTCACGGCAGCTCGTCACTCTCTTTCCCGATGTTCCCATCGATACGAAAATTGAAAACTTCATACTGGCTGCTCCGGATTATGATACGGCCTCGCGTCTCCTGTTCAGGATCGGAGTGCCCTCGATAGCCCGATCCTATTCCGCGGCACAATTGGAACCCTCCGAAGTTCCCCGGAAGCAAAAAACTGCCGCAGCGGAACCGGAAGAGCCTGACCTGTTTTCGGCTATGGAGGAAGACCAGCCGATGCCCGGTACCGGGCCGCAGGCAAGCAGCGGGCCGCAGATACACAGCGAGCGACAGGCAAGCAGCGGGCCGCAGGCAAGCAGCGGACTTGAGTCGGCGGTGGAGTCATTCATGCAGCTTGGCGCAGACAAGCAGCGGGGCGCAGACAAGCAGCGGGGCGCAGACACACAACCGGGGAACAATGCAGGTTTTCCGGCGCCGACGGAACCCGCCGTGTCTCCAAAACCAGGCCCGGCGACGGATATTCCGGCGGAATATCCGCAGGACCCTGCTCTCGTCAAAAACGAGGGAAACTACAAAGCCGTTACCACCGCAGAGGAACTCGATGCCCTGATCGACCGGATGCTTGCTGCGGGGAGCGCCGCTTTCGACTGCGAAACCACCAGCCTGAATACCCATACAACGCAGATGGCCGGTTTTTCCCTCTCAAACAGAAAAGGCGAAGGGTTCTATATTCCGCTCCTTGCGCCGGAGGGCGAAAAGTGCCTCTCCCTGGGGGACGCGAAAAAAGCGCTCTCCCGTATCTTTGGGAAAGCCGGTTTTACCGTAATAACCCATAACGGCAAATTCGACTATGAAGTGCTCAGAGCCAGCGGTATGGAAAAACCGGTCTGTACCTTTGCCGACACCATGATCGCCGCATGGCTCCTCAACCCGGAACGCTCCTCCCTCGGTCTTGAAGCGCTGGCGGAGATAAAGCTCGGACTTAAAACCATCGCGTATAAGGATATCGTCCCCAAGGATAAATGTTTCAGCGACGTACCGCTCTCCGAAGCGGTTCCCTATGCAGGGGAGGATGCGGATCTTACCTGGCAGCTCTGGGAGATATTCCGTCCTCAGCTCGAAAAGGAGAAACTGCTGGACCTCTTTACCGCTCTGGAGATGCCCCTGCTGCCGGTGCTGGCGGAGATGGAGATTGCGGGAATCAGGATCGAAAAGAGCGTCCTTGCCGAATACAGCTTGGAACTGGATAAAAATATCCAGTCGATCCAGCAGGAGATATACCAACTGGTGGGACATGAATTCAATATCGCATCCACAAAACAGCTTCAGGAGGTGCTTTTTACCGAGCGCAAACTCACCCCTTCAAAGAAAACCAAAACAGGCTACTCCACCGACACCTCCGTACTGGAGGAACTCGCGGCGGAAGACCCGGTAGCTGCCAAGATACTCCGTTACCGGGGATTGACAAAGCTCCAGTCCACCTATGTGGAAGCCCTCCCCTCCCTGGCCGACGAAAACAGCCGGATTCATACCAGCTTCATCCAGACTGGAACCGCCACGGGAAGACTCTCCAGCCGGGACCCCAATCTCCAGAACATACCCGTCAGGGACGAAGAGGGACGGCGGATCAGACAGGCCTTCATCGCCTGTGACGGCTGCCAGCTCATATCGGCGGATTACTCCCAGATCGAACTGGTCATTCTGGCGCACCTCTCTCAGGACGAAAACCTGATGGAGGCGTTCAGGCTCGGCGGGGATGTCCACAGGCGGACTGCGGCGCTCATCTTCGGCGTAACCGAAGACAGGGTCACCCCGGAGATGCGCCGTACCGCCAAGACCATTAACTTTGGGGTCATGTACGGAATGAGCGCGTTCCGCCTGTCAAATGAACTGAGCATACCCCGATCAACCGCGAAGGACTTCATCGATTCGTATTTCGCCACCTACAGCGGGGTCAAGTCTTTTATGGAAAAGACCATTGCCGATGCTGAACAGACGGGCTATGTGGAAACCATCATGGGGCGGCGGCGTTTTATCCAGAGTATTACCAGCAGGAACAAAACAGAAAAAGCCGCGGCGGAGCGGATGGCGATCAACACACCCATTCAGGGGTCCGCCGCAGATATCGTCAAGAAGGCGATGCTCGCGGTATCATCGGCCCTGAACTGTGAAAACATGCGTTCCCGCCTCCTGTTGCAGGTTCATGACGAACTCATCCTTGAAAGTCCTGATGCCGAAATCCCCGCCGCCAGTGACCTTCTCCGGAGGGAGATGGAGGGGGTCATCAAACTCAGAATTCCCCTCAAGATATCCGTTGAATCGGGACCGCGGTGGGGGGATTTTCATTGAGGGTTGAAAGTTCGGTTGAAGAAACGAAAATCCGTTAATACAACTGTTGATGAGCAGGAAAGCGGGAAGGATAATTAGTATGGACAGCCAAACTCACAATCAGATTGTTCGTTTTATATGGGGCATCGCTGATGACTGCCTGCGGGATGTATATGTTCGCGGGAAATACCGCGATGTTATTCTGCCGATGACAGTAATTCGGCGGCTTGATGCTGTGCTGGAAGGCACAAAAGATACTGTGCTCGATATGCGAAAGAAGTTGGATGCGGCTGGTGTCAAAAATCAAACCGAGGCTTTATGTAATGCTGCTGGTCAGTCTTTTTGCAATGCCTCTGACTTTCGTTTACGGGACCTTGTAAGCCGGGCAAGCAAGCAAAAGCTAAAAACCGACTTCATCGCCTGCTTGGACGGATTTTCACCACATGTGCAGGAGATACTTGATAAATTCAAATTTCGCAATCAGATAGATACGATGGTTGATGCAGACATCCTCGGTGCAGTGATTGAAAAGTTTGTATCCCCCACAGTAAACCTCAGTCCTCTTCCAATATTGGATGTCTTAGGCGGCATTCGTATACCTGCTTTGGATAATCACACCATGGGTGTTGTTTTCGAGGAACTGATCCGCCGTTTTAACGAAGAAAACGACGAAGAAGCCGGAGAACACTTTACGCCTCGCGATGTTATTGAGCTGATGGCAGACCTTATCTTTCTGCCGATAGCCGACAAAATAAAAGATTCCACCTACTCTGTGTATGACGGCGCAAGCGGCACCGGAGGTATGCTCACGGTGAGCCAAAACCGCCTGCTCTCGCTTGCTGAAAAACATCATCGTACTGTATCTATTCACTTGTTCGGGCAGGCGATAAACCCTGAGACATACGCCATCACTAAAGCGGATATGCTTCTGAAAGGCGAGGGCATGGAAGCGGACAATATTGCGTTTGGTTCAACACTGTCAAGCGACGGCTTCCCTTCGCGGCAATTTGATTTCATGCTTTCCAATCCTCCCTACGGCAAGTCGTGGAAGATAGACGCAGACAGGCTGGGCGGCAAGAAGGGCATTCAAGATACCCGCTTTGTTACAACCTTTGCTGATAACCCCGAATTCTCCATGATTCCCCGCGTGAGCGACGGTCAGCTTTTGTTTTTATTGAACAACGTGAGCAAGATCAAAGAAACCACCGAGCTTGGCAGCCGCATTGCGGAGGTGCATAACGGTTCATCTTTGTTCACAGGCGACGCAGGACAAGGCGAAAGCAACGCACGCCGCTATTTGATTGAACGCGACCTTGTGGAAGCCATTATCGCCCTGCCGGAAAATATGTTTTATAACACCGGTATTGGTACGTTCATTTGGGTTCTGTCGAATCGTAAAAACGAAAAGCGCAAGGGCAAAATCCAGCTCATTGACGCGACCAATATCAAAAGCCCACTGCGCAAAAATCTTGGGAAGAAGAATTGTGAACTGACAGAAGTGTTGCGGGAGCAGATTCTACAGTTATTCATGGCTTTTGAAGAAAACGAATACAGCAAGATTTTTGATAACAGCGCTTTCGGTTATTGGAAGGTTACTGTTTTGCGCCCTCAGTTAGATGGGAACGGAAAGCCGCTCTGCGACAAAAAAGGAAAGTTCGTTCCAGATAAAGACTTGACCGACACTGAGCAGATTCCGCTGGACTATGAAGGCGGTATTGATGCTTTTATAAAGAAAGAAGTTTTGCCCTACGCCCCTGATGCTTGGGTGGATGAGAGCAAAACACAAATCGGTTATGAAATCAGCTTTACCAAGCATTTTTAAAAGCCTGTACAGTTGCGGGAGCTATCGGAGATAATTGCCGATATAAGGGCACTGGAAGCGGAGACTGATGGGCTTTTGGACGAGGTGCTGGGGGTATGAGTGAGTGGTATGGAGAATTACCGGAACGGTGGAAACTTCGGCAAGCAGGTGTTTTATTTTCGGAAAACACTGTATCAAATGTTGATTTACTATCGGATATTGTTAGCAACTGTAGATATGGCAATTTGTGACTTAAACGAAATAGGTATTGCTATATCTGTAGACACTATCAAACAGTTAATCGCAACTAATCAAGAATGGAAAGATAAATTGAAAAAAGAGGCTTTTAGTGACACTATGCTTAATAAGGCCATTAATGAATTGAAGGTATTACTTTGATATAAGTATGAGTTAGAAGAAACAGAGGATGAAACAATGCTGATGAATAACCCCGAATACTTTGATGTATTAAAACGGGTGAAAGAACAAATTAAGGCTGCACAATATGCAGCAGTTCTGGGCGCGAACGTTGAAATGCTTACGCTTTACTGGAATATTGGCAAAGTGATTATCGGTAATATTGAGTGGGGTAATAAATTTGTGGAAAACCTTTCTCGGGATATAAAGGCGGAATTTCCAAAAGCAAAAGGGTATTCTATCCGCAATCTCACTTATATGCGTAAATTTGCAGAAACCTATCCCGATGTTTCAATTTTGCAACATACTGTTGCAAAATTGCCGTGGCGGAATAATATCACACTTATGGATAAAATCAAGGACAAAGAAAAGCGAAATTGGTATATACGAAAAAACCTCGAAAATGGTTGGAATAATGTAGTTTTGACTCATCAAATTGAGTTAGGCCTATATGAGCGGCAAGCCATTGCAGAAAAAGTAAACAATTTTGAAAAAACGCTGCCTTCACCGCAAAGTGAACTGGCAGAAGAAACCATGAAAGACCCTTATATTTTTGACTTTGTTGAAGCCAATGAGAACAAAATTGAACGTGAGATAGAGAGCGAACTTGTTAGCAATATTGCTCATTTTTTGCTTGAATTGGGCAGTGGGTTCGCATTTGTTGGCAATCAATATCATTTGGAAGTTGGCGGGCAGGATTTTTATATAGACTTGCTTTTCTACCACTTAAATTTAAGGTGCTATATCGTTGTTGAACTCAAAAACACAGCATTCAAACCTGAATACACAGGGCAACTAAATTTTTACCTTTCAGCAGTTGATAACACATTGCGAAAAGCAGGCGATAATCGAACAATCGGTCTGCTTTTATGCAAAGAAAAAAACAACATAATCGTAGAATACGCCTTGCAAGAAATTAATAGACCAATTGGCGTAAGTGAATATCAATTGACAGAGTATCTTCCCAAAGAATTAGAAAACGCTTTACCTTCTGTAGAAGATATTG
Source organism: Spirochaetaceae bacterium (assembly GCA_031271875.1). Taxonomy (GTDB): domain Bacteria; phylum Spirochaetota; class Spirochaetia; order Treponematales; family Treponemataceae; genus JAISVD01. The sequence goes on from JAISVD010000251.1 coordinate 7,279, forward strand.
AAAAACGAGTGCGTGCTAAATACGAATTGTCAGACGAAGGTGAAAATAATGTCAACCAATACCCGTGAATCCGGCTTTGAAACACTCATCGTAAACTGGCTTGTAGACCATAACGGCTGCAAACCAGGCGCAAACGATGATTACAACAAAGAATACGCCATAGACGAAACCCCGCTGTTCCGCTTTTTGGAAGACACCCAACCAGAATCAATGAAACGGCTTGGCGTAAACGACACTGATTTGAAGCGCCAGCAGTTTCTATCGATATTATCGGGAGAAATTGCCAAGCGAGGGATTATTGATGTTTTGCGTAAGGGTATAAAAGCATATGGTGCGGTTGGAAATATCGTGATGTTTTATGAAACCCCATCGGAAAGGAATCCGGCGGCAAAGATGTTGTTTGAAAAGAATATTTTCAGCCTTACTCGGCAACTTATGTATAGCAAAGACAATACTCGCCTTGCACTGGATTTTTGTATTTTCATCAATGGCTTGCCTGTCATTACTTGTGAACTAAAGAACCGACTCACCAAACAGGATGTTGAAGATGCGGTTTACCAGTATAAGAGCGACCGTGACCCCAGGGAACTACTGTTCAGCTTTAAACGGTGCATGGTACATTTTGCCGTGGACGATGCGAGGATACAATTCTGTACGAAACTGGCGGGTAAATCATCATGGTTTTTTCCCTTTAATAAAGGTTATAATGACGGTGCAGGCAATCCGCCAAATCCCGATGGATTGATGACTGATTATCTCTGGAAAGAAATTTTTACAAAGTACGGCCTCGCTAATATCATAGAAAACTACACCCAAGTGGTGATTGAGGAAAACAAGAAGACCAAAAAGAAAACTGAAAAGCAGATTTTTCCGCGCTATCATCAGCTTAGCGTAGTACGCTCTTTACTGGCTGATGTGAAAGAAAAAGGAGTTGGGCAAAAATATCTTATTCAGCACAGCGCGGGAAGTGGTAAATCAAATTCTATTGCCTGGCTCGCTCATCAGCTTGTGGGACTTGAAAGAGATGGCACAGCGGTTGTGGATTCTGTGATAGTGGTTACAGACCGTGTAAACCTCGACAAGCAAATTCGCGATACTATAAAGCAGTTTATGCAGGTGTCCAATACCGTGGCATGGGCGGAGCATTCCGGCGATTTGCGTAATGCCATTGCCCATGGTAAGAAAATCATTATTACTACGGTACATAAGTTCCCATTCATTTTGAATGATATCGGTACGGTACACAAGGATAGTAAATTCGCTATTATCATTGACGAAGCGCACAGCAGTCAAAGCGATAATATGTCTGCGGCTATGAACATCGCCCTCGGCGGAAACTTCGACCCGAACGCTGATACGGAAGATAAAATCAATGCCCTTGTTGAGGGGCGCAAAATGCTAAGCAATGCGAGTTATTTTGCCTTTACCGCTACACCCAAGAATAAAACCCTTGAAATGTTCGGAGTTCCCGATCCGCAGCCGGACGGTACAGTTAAGCATTTTCCGTTCCATAATTATTCGATGAAACAGGCTATTCAGGAAGGATTTATTCTGGATGTACTGAAATTCTACACACCGATAAAGAGTTTTTATAAACTGGTGAAGACGGTAACCGACAATCCCGAATACGACAAGAAAAAGGCGCAGAAGAAACTCCGTTCTTATGTGGAAAGCGATAAGTTTGCCATTCCTACAAAAGCGGGCATCATGGTAGAGCATTTTCACGATACTGTCTGCCGTAAAATTGACGGTAAGGCGCGGGCAATGGTTGCTACGAGCAGCATTGAGCGGGCGATTGAGTATTATTACGCGATTTGCAGTTGTCTGGAAGCACGAAACAGTCCGTACAAGGCTATCGTTGCCTTTTCCGGCGAGAAGGAATACGGCGGGAAACCATTAAACGAGAGTCTCATAAACGGCTTCCCCAGCAAAGATATTGAGGATGTTTTTGCTGAAGAACCCTATCGTTTTCTGGTAGCGGCGGATAAGTTCCAAACCGGCTATGACGAACCTCTTTTACATACCATGTATGTGGATAAAATACTGACCGACATCAAGGCAGTGCAAACCCTTTCCCGCCTAAATCGTGCGATGGAAGGTAAGTTTGATACCTTTGTTTTGGATTTTGCCAACGAAGCCGAAGATATCGGAGATGCCTTCTCCCGTTATTATCGCACAACAATTCTGTCCGGCGAAACCGACCCGAATAAACTATATGACCTCATTTCTGCAATGGAACAATATCAAGTCTACACGGATTACCACGTTGACAGGTTTATAGAGTTGTATCTTGGCGATGAGGAGAGGGACAAACTCGACACAATTTTGGATGCTTGCGTCAATAATTATTTGATATTATGGCAGACAATATGGAGATTTTTAAGCAATGGGGCGATAATCCGTCGTTTAAGAAATGGTTAGCGGATATGGTGTTCAGCGTGACATACAATACAGGCGGGAAACCGTTTAAGAATGAAACTGCTGTTTAAGTAATGTTATTAGAATGAGATTGAGAAACGAATATGAATAAGAATAAATCTGCTGTCATAGGTGTTGTCGGGCCGATGTGCGCGGGGAAGAGTCTCGCTTCCCGGATGCTGGAGGAGATGGGCTGCGCGGCCATCGACGCAGACACAGTCGCGCACAGAGCGGTGGAAACGGCCAAAGAGGATATCCTCGCCCATTTTTCTGCGGAAGCGGAAAAGCGCGGCATATCCCTTCTCACCGGGGACGGAAAAATAGACCGCAGGGCGCTGGGGGCGATTGTTTTTTCCGGTAAAGCGCTGCTGAAGGAGCATGAATCGATTGTCTATCCCCATATAGAAGCGGAACTTAACAGGTTCATCGATTCCAACAGGGATCGCTGTACTGTCCTTAACGCGGCGGTTCTCTATAAAACGGATATAATCTACCGCTGTGATTTCATACTGTATATAGACAGCCCGATGCTGCTCCGTTTCTTCCGCGCTCTGAAGCGGAAAAACCTTTCGGTAATCCAGATTTTACAGAGATTTTATGCACAAAAAGATATCTATACTCAACATTGCAAAAAAAATGTCGATATATACAAAGTATACAACTGGGGACAGGCTGCGAATTTAAGGGAACAGCTTAAATCGGTTCTCGAAATGAAAGGATATTGAAGGATATGGAACAGAAAAAACTTTTATGGGTCGTTGTCGCTGTAGGAGCATTTCTGCTGATTGTTATAGGAACAGCTCTGATATTATACGCGCCGTCAAAAAATTCCGATCCTGTGATCGCTTCCATACCGCAGCAGACGCATGGCAGAGGCATACAGCCCGATCCGGACGCATGGGTACGGAACCCCGAAACGGCGCCCCCTTTCTCGGCAACTGAGAACGATCCCCGGCAGATTTCCGAACTTACGGTTGTTTCGGGGAATACGACGGTTATTTCGGACAGAACAACCTTTGATATTACCGGGCTGACTCCCCCGGAGGTACAACAGACTACCGTAACGGGACAGAACTCCGTTACGGAACCGGTAGTCCAGGCAGGACAGGTTCCGACGTCTCCGGGCGAAGAGATACAGCCGCCTCCCGCGATAACTCCACCGCCTGCGGCGGTACAGCAACAGTCGGTTCAGCAGGCCGCGCCCCAGCCGACCGCCGCACAGACCGCTCCCGTGACCGCCAGGCCGGCGGCAGCACAGCAGTCGTCGCCGACCCAGCCGCCGGCGTCTAAACCGGCAGCCGCCGCTTCTACCGCAAAACCGGCAGCGCCGGTCCGGCAGTCGGCGGCAGTACAGCAGCCGGCAGCGGCAAAGCAGACCGCATCGGTATCAGCTCCAAAAAAGCAGCAGGTTACCGAATACTGGATACAGGCGGGGTCTTTCGCCGAAAAAATGCGGGCGGAACAGGTCCGGCAGAACCTTTCGGCCAGTAAAATAACTGCGGAAGTGTTTACGAAGGATATCGACGGAAAACTCTTTTACCGGGTACGTACCGGCCCCTACAAAACCAAAACAGAAGCCGAGTATTGGCTGGGAGTGGTACAGAACACCCCGGATTTTGGGGACAGTTATATTTCAGAGGTACAGACCCTGAGATAGGTTAAAATTTGAAATATAATCCATCCTGGTCGGCACACAGCATTAAACGGTTTACTTACGATTTCCCGCAAGAAGCCGATGGCCTGTTCGAACTTGAAAACTCTTTCGTATACGATATACCTGTGAGATTCACCCGTGAAAGTTGGCATGGGCGTATGAAAACGTGCCGCGGTATAGGCGCACAAACATCCTCATTGTCGGCGGCGGAAATCGCGCA
>JAISVD010000270.1 GCA_031271875.1 Spirochaetaceae bacterium
CACGGCAACAATATAAGGAAGGAACCGCCGCAGCAACTCAAGGTCCATGAATACCACCGCCGCCATACAGACAAAACCGATCAACAGGAACATCCCCTGTCTTCTGACAAAATGCAGGGGATCCCCAAACATCCGCAGAGCATAATCTCCGGATGTACTGTATAACGTGGTAAAACCCAGTCCGCACATCAGTATAACCGCAATAATGAACCCGGTGTCGGCTCTCCTTGAGGATGCGATATTTTCAGCGGCAATAGGATACCTTCCCATACTAACTAACCCCCGCCCCTCTGTGACGCCCCCGGAGCGTCACCTGTATACGTTCTGTTCCACTCAAGTATCGCAGGGGTCACCCGTTCAAGCTCCATAAACCGCGAACCCTTGAGAAACACCATATCCCCCGCTCTGATTCGGTTTACGGTTTCAGCAATTACATCGGCAATATCAGTGGTATAAATAACTTCTTTTCCGCCGCAGCCGCGGTCTCCTCCGCGGTTCAGGAGGACCTCATAAGCGTGTTTCATCTCGGGACCAAAAAGAATGATAACATCCCCCCTGGAAAAAGCAAGCAGCTCCCCCGCCCGTTCATGGGCTGCGCAGGATTCAGGCCCCAGCTCCCGCATATCCGCCAGGATATACACCCTGCGGCCCCTCCACTCAATCTCATCGCACAACTCCAGAGCATTTTCAAAGGAGTCGGGGTTGGAGTTATAACAGTCCTGAATAACCGTTACCGGCCCGTCAAACACCTCCCCCCTGCCAAACAGGGGTTTCACCGCCTCAAGGCCCTGCTGTATCTGCTCCGCCGGAATCCCCGCCGCCCGGGCAAGGGTCACCGCAGCGGCGGCGTTCCTCAGATTGAACCGTCCCGGCAGCGGAAAGGAGACCTCCAGGCCGTCAACCGTAAAAAGGCTCCCCTTCAGTCCGTTGTTCCGGATATTCGCGATACCTGCGGAATCAAATCCCCAGGGGGAAACGCTCTCCGCAGTGTCCTTCATGAGGAATTCCCGAAAATCATCGTTTTCAGGAACAAATCCCCGGTCATCTCCGGAAAAACAGGAGAAAATCGCTTTTTTTTCCTCAGCGATTGCCGCTTTTGATCCGAGAATTCCGATATGGGCAGTCCCGATGTTTGTAATAAGTGCAAGATGAGGACGAAGTACCTTCGCCAGGGCGGATATCTCCCCCCGGTGATCCATGCCCATCTCGAAGATGCCCGCGCGGTGCTCCTCCCGTATCCCGAAAACCGAAAGGGGCATACCCGTCTCGGAGTTGCGGTTGCCCTCATTCATAATGGACGGCATGGAAGCGGAAAAAATCGAACCGGAGATATCCTTGGTAGTTGTTTTCCCGCTTGAACCGGTTACGGCGATCCGCAGCAGTCCGGGAAATCTATCGATATATGCGGCGGCGGCATTCTGAAGGGCGGTCAGTGTCTTTTCCGTAAGGATAAAGAGTACCTCCCGCCAGTCACCGGCAAGCTGCTTCCAGTAATCGGGCTTCTCGGTATATTCCATATCGGCGATCAGCACCGCCGACGCGCCCCGCTCCAGCGCCTGGGTAATAAAGGTGTGTCCGTTATTGACAGCCCCCGAAAGGGGAACAAAAAGCCCTCCCTCTTCAATTCCGCGGCTGTCTATGCTCACTGAATAAAAACCCTTCCAGTTCATGGGGAATGCTCCTATCACGCTGCCCTTTACAGCGGCGATAAGCGCTTCCCCGGAAAGAAGGCTTTCCCGGCGATCTCCGCCCTCATCCTCCATTACCCCTCTCCTTTATCTCTATACGAAGTATCTCCGATGGCAAAGCTCTCCTCATATGGAGGCTTTCCAGAGCAATCTTTTCTATTCTGTCCGGGTTTGAAAGTACGGATATCCCCGACAGGAGTTTCTTGTTGCTTTCCACAAGCTCCACCTGCCTGTTCTCGATATCCCGCACATCCCGCTCAAGCAGTGTAAACCGCTTTGACTGATACACATCGAACATCAGCAGCAGAGGAATACACGCGGCAAACAGATATACCAGTACCATACGTTTCATACAACATCCCTGTTCATTTTTTCCCGGGCCGGGTCCTGAGGCAGTTTCCGTACCACCCGGAGCCTGGCGCTTCTGGAGGGCGGATTCCTTTCGACCTCCTCTGCGGAGGGAGAAACGGGTTTTTTCAGCAGCAGCTCGACCCTCGGCTTCCCCCTACATATACATATCGGCTGTTCCGGGGGACAGATGCAGTGCTTTGCCTCATCCCGGAAAAAGTTTTTTACGATTCTGTCTTCCAGAGAGTGAAAGGTGATAACCCCCATCTTTCCCCCCTCAGCAAGCACATCCAGAGCCGCTTTCAGCATAACCGGCAGCCGGTCAAGCTCCCCGTTCACGGCAATCCTGAGGGCCTGAAAAGTTTTGGTGGCGGGATGTATTCCGCCCCGTCGGTACTCCTGAGGAACCGCGTGGTAGATGATATCCGCCAGGGTCCGGGCAGTGGTTATACGGCTGCCCGAACGGGCTTCCGTGATAGCGCGGGCAATCCTCCGGCTGTACCGCTCCTCACCGTACTGAAAAATCAGGTCCGCCAGGTCCTTTTCATTCAGCGTATTGACAATCGCCTCTGCGGGCTCCCCCGTATGGGGGTTCAGCCGCATATCAAGGGGTTCCTCGTTTCTGAAGGAGAACCCCCTGCCCGATCTCTCATAATGGAACAGGGAAATCCCCAGATCAAACAGAATGATGTCCGGGGATTTCCAATCACAGGGATAGTCCAGAAAAAATTCATCCGCCCATCCCGGGTAAAAATAGATCCGTTCGCCAAAGGGGGCAAGCCGTTCACGAGCCCGCACCTGTATCCGCGGATCCGCGTCAACACCGATAATCCGCAGTTCGGGAAATTCCGACAGGAACGCCCCGGAATGGCCCCCTTCGCCGAGGGTCGCATCGACCATCAGCGGCTGTACTGTTTCAGGCGCGAGACAGCGGAGAGTTTCCTGCAATAAAACTGATGTATGCACAATTTCCATACAATACTCTTCCTGTCTATAGACAACAGTCTGCGTCCATCTACAGACAAATATCCCCCATTTCCTCTGTGGCTTCACGGAATGATGACTCGGTTTCTTCGAGATAAGACCGGTATTCCGCAGAATCCCAGAGTTCAATATATTTATTGATCCCCAGAATCACACACTCCTTCGACAATCCCGCATACTCCCTGAGGCTCTGGGGAATCGAAATACGTCCGGTTTTATCAAACTCGACTTCCTGAGCCGGGGCTATGAGCCTGCGCAATACCAGCCGTTTCTGGGACTGGAACAACGATGCCGACTCCATCAGTTTTTCTGAAAGATTTTTCCATTCATCAGGAGGAAACAACCAGAGACAGCGATCCAGTCCCTGGGTCAGGATGAGAATATTATCAGTTAGTTCGGTCCGTAATCTGGATGGAAATGATACCCGACCCTTTTCATCCAAAGTGTTACGGTACTCTCCCGTCAACAAAAACATCCCACTGCTTCCTACTTTTCACCACAAATCACCACTTAATTACAATTATACCAGTTACGATAATAAAAGCAATCAAATAAACCTCTCTTTTGGAAAAAATGGATTTTCTATTTACTTTTTATCTACACCTCTGTATAGTATTTTTATGACCCTTTACGAAAAGTATATTGTATATCCCGAAGGTCAAACCCAGGAAATTTCCCATAACCTTTCAATCAATGCCCTGGTGGACGTAAACGGTATTC
>JAISVD010000001.1 GCA_031271875.1 Spirochaetaceae bacterium
TATCTGAGGAACCGCTGTCTGCGCCCGCCGCATCAAGCGTAGCAGATTTCCATATCGAACCGGATGTTCCGCAGCCGCTTGATAGCGCGGAGTTCCATCTGTCTGACGGTTTCGGTGGAGAAACCCATTATATTGCTGATTTCACGGAGAGTATAGGGTTTCTCCTCATGCCCGAGGTTGTAACGATACCAGATCACCTGCCGCTCCGCCGGAGGCAGATTGTCAAGCAGGGAATGGATATACTGCCGGGCTGAATCCTCAAGCACGCTGCTGTCGGGGCTGTATGTCATATCCGGCAGCATATCCGAAAGGTTCTGACCCGTGCCGGAATCGATCTGGGCGTCCATGCTCAGGGCATTGTCGGATGTTGCCAGCAGATGGGCAATCTCACCGGAGGACACTCCGGTAAAAGCGGAGAGCTCGTTCGCCGTCACACTGCGGGCAAGCCGCTGGCTCAGGATATTTTCGGCCCGCTTTATCTTTTTGATCAGCTCCTCCTTCCGGTGGGGAAGACGGACAATACGCTTTTTGTTGTTCAGCGCCCGGGTTATGGACTGAGATATCCACCAGCAGGCATAGGTCGAAAAGCGCACATTGTGGGAGTAATGGAACTTTCCCGCCGCTGTAAGCAGCCCCATATTTCCCTCCTGGATCACATCCATGATGGGAAAATCCGGGTTTACATATTTCGATGCTATACTTACCACGAGCCGGAGATTGCACTGGACAAGCCGGAGCTGTGCAGCGGAATCTCCGGTATGAATTTTATGGGAAAGTTCCAGCTCCTGCTTTTTTGTCAGAAGAGGATACTTGCATATCTCCTCAATATAACTTTGATAAACAGTCTTTTCACTCATAATAATCTCCTGAGAATATATAAGCAAGAATTATGCCAAATTCAGAGATTTATAAAATAATTTTTAAATGCTTGTTATATAAGGAATTATATATCAGAAAACATGCAAGTTCTTTGTACGTTTCACAATAAGTCTATTTTTTCATACATATAGAAACAGACAATGTATGATTTTGTGTTACTTTATCTGATTAATTGCAAAATTGTAGAAAAGTTTTACAATTGTTTTTGGTTGATACTTTCAACTTGTTACAACAAAAGTTGTAAGGTTAGTACATTTATTAGGTGTATTTTATCTAAAAATTCCAATCATTCTGTTTAAGAAACATCTGTAAATTTATACATGGTATGTGGAAATGTTCGCAGATGTTCGGAATTCTTGCAGCATTGAGTTTGTACTGTTCTTGCGTAACCACTGTTCCATGTTCTACATGGGCTTTTGCAATAATAAAAGGGTCGGCAAAGGGACCGCCAAGAAGCAATTTTTTCTGACTCATATTGTTGGTAAAATGAGGAACACTATAAATTTGGTTGATAAATTGAAGCTCTTCTGGTGTCGGATCGTGGAAAAAATTTGGATTAGCCTTCGCCCAGAATGCAAGATCATCTTTTCTATCATAATTTTTTATCTCATTGTGAACTTCCCGGACAGAAAAGATACTTCCTTCTGCTGCCATGTTATCAAAACGGCTCCAAAATGAAGGAAACGAATCACGATAATAATGTCTGAATATACCGGTAAGCGTGTTATTATCAAATATGTATTTCATGATTGTTTTAAAGCATACTCCTCGAAGGTCGATACATTACCTACTTTTTCACCCAGATAACTGGCGAGAGTTTCCATATCAATTTTGCCTTGGTAATAATGAGAAAATGCAAGATTAATATACTGCATACCCAAATAAGACATTTTGGTATTATAATGATTGCCGCTTGATTCTCTATTGTTTTTCCCCTTTCTTGAATCAAGATAGTCCTTTAACCATTTTGTGGTATACGACCTATATACTTCGGGAGTGATTAAGTTTGAATCTAGGTATTTCCGCAAAACGACTTCCCTGCTCACCTTAAAAGTGTCAGCCAGACGGCTTAGGTTTTCTTCACTGAATACAGAACAATTCGCCTGGAATACGGCCTGAGGCAAGAGGAATTCCCCGGCGAATTCATTGCATTTTTGTTCAATAGCATAATAATGAGAATGAAAGCGGTTATAAAATGATTCCGTGAGAATATCAACTCCGCCGTCTCTAAAGAGCAAATGTCCAAGCTCGTGGAAGATAGTGAAAATTTGTCGGGATTTTGACATGCTGTTATTAATCATGATAATGGGATAGTTTTTATCATATAAACTAAGACCAGAATATTGATCGTTATGAAAAGCATCTTTAAAAACATAAATACCGTATGAGGTTAAAGCGTTGCGCCACGCTTTAATTGCTTCATCGAGGTTCTTCCATGATTTTTGGATTTGAAGGTTGATTTTAAGAAAACTTCGAAGTTCTTTAGTCAAGATTTTAACATTTGAAGCGGCCGTAAGTTCAAATTTATTCAACAAGAGAGGAATATTTGTATCGTTATTATTGTTCAATTCTTCCAAGTTTAGCTGGTATACTTTTGCCCTTCTATAAACTTTGATAATTTCCGAGGGCATAGCATCTACCGCTTCGTTGGGAAGAGTTCGGAATTCCGCACGGGGAGAACTTTCCTCCGGGATTACAGGGAAAAAGAAAACAGCGACAGGACGTTTATAGATATGGTAAGCGAGTTTTTCAAGCTGGGGGTAAGTTGGTGATAGGATACCCTGTTCCCAGCTTTCAATAACATCAGGGGCTTTCTTTAGTTTGCTGGCTACATCTGTAATCGACAAACCGCTGGTTTCCCGTGCCCATTTGAGGATGTCATTATTTACCGGGATAGCCTGAGTCATTTTTTGTTCCCCTACGATTCAAAACTATATCACATTAGTAAAAAAAACAATACGGTACGGTAACTTAGCTATTACTTCAGAAACAAAAAACTTTCTTTACTCTTCAGCGGGATAAAACCACTCCCCGCCTTCGCGCCCGTCCCCGCTGCGCCGGAACAGCCAGCCGTCGGGGGTCTCGGTAACGGAACCGCTTTCTATTTCGAGGAGGTTGAATTTACCGCCTCCGCCGGGGAGATCAACAGCATATACCGGCGTGGAAAGACCGGAAAGTTCTCCCCGGAGCTGCCGGTACAGCTCCAGCCCCTTGCGGAGGGGCACCCTGAGGTGGGAAGTTCCCGGAGCCATATCGCCCTGAAACAGGTAACCCGGTTTTACCCCCAGAGCGGTCAGGCGGTTAAAGAGACGTACCAGTACGGGAACGCTGTCATTCACCCCCCGCAGCAGAACCGTCTGGGACTGCATGGAGATACCGCTGTCCCGGATACGGCAGAGCGCGTCCGCGCTTTCAGGCGCAAGTTCCGCGGGGTGGTTTATATGGGGGATGATCCAGAGGGGCCGCTGGGCGCGGAACAGCTCCAGCAGCTCCGGGGTAAACCGGGAGGGGAGGAATACGGGCGCCCGCGTGCCGATCCGTATGATGATATCCGGTGAAGCCCGGCGGATATCTCCGAGGAGATCGGCAAGCGCTGAATCCGATGCCGTAAGGGGATCTCCCCCGGACACGAGGATTTCAGCAATTTCAGGATGGGAAGAAAGATACGCGCACACTTCAGCTGTTTCCGCAGGGGTGATAAAACCCTCTTCACGGGAGGTGTACACACGCCTGAAACAGTGACGGCAGTAGCAGATACAGCTTCCGGTAGCGAGGAGGAGACAGCGGTTTTTATACTGGTGAACAAGGCGGGAAGTTATCCGGTGCCGGTGTTCCCCCAGAGGATCGTCGAGTTCGTGGGGAGAAACCACGGCCTCCCTGATCGACGGCAGCAGCTGAAGGCGGAGCGCCTCATAAGCCTGCCTTGCCCGATCCCCGGAGCCAGAGTCCGGCCCGGTCATCTTTGCGGCTGTTGCGGCATTTTCAAGCAGTCTGACAACGGACGGGGTCAGTGCGACAGGCAGGGCGCTCCTGATGGAGGTCCCGGTGGAACTCCCGGCAGGCTCCCCGGTTTCCCGCTCCTCCGGGAAACCGGAAACAGCTCTGTCCCCGGAAAGGGGTGCCTGAAGTATCTCCGGGAGCCGGGAGATATCCCGTATCCGCCGCCGCAGTTCACGCTGCCAGAGAGATTCCATATATTCCTCAGAAACGGTAGGTATAGCTCAGGGCGATGCGGTCAAAATACCACTGCCGGGTCTGATGTTCCCGTTCCGGAACAGGTATTCCGGAGGAGGCATCCTCATACCCCCTGCGGCTCCTGAAACGGAACTGAACAAGGAGCGACTGTTTTTCGGTAAACTGAAAATTGAGAATAGGGCTGACAGAGATTGTCACAAACGAGGGATTCCATGGTTCATACCGTGTATGGTAGGAAGAGGGGCTGTAATAGCCTTCAAATTCAGCCTGAACAGCGGCCATCTGGAGTACCAGAGGCATCTGGTAACCTATAACAACGGAAGAGATATACTTCCATCCGTTTGCCTTCTCGTAAAGTCCCTGCCAGACCCAGGGTTTTCCGTTTTCCCCTCCTCTGGTTATCGCCTCATACATCGCCTTGTAGGAGGCGAGAAAAACCACATGGTTCCACTCCCCTGGAAGAAGCGCAGCCAGGTCAAACTGAAATATCCCTTCCGCCCACAATTCATAATGGAAACTGCTGAAGGGGGAAAGGGAGATATACGTTCTTTTTTCCGCGTCATAGGAGGCGAGGCCCTGAACGCCTATGAAGTCCCAGGCTCCGCCGATTCTTCCCCCGGCGTTGAATACCAGAAAGGCTATGGGTGTGAAGGTAAGCTTGACGGCGGGGGCGATGGAAACCGGAGTCAGTTCAAGCTGGGTACTGAAGATGAGCGTATTTCCGCTCACCAGAGGGTTGTCCCCGAAGGGTACTGGCCAGATAAGGGAAAAATCCCCGGTGATGCGCGCCTCTGCGGCGGTATAAATCCCGGTAACAGGGGCGAATCCGCCCCCCTCGTCGATACCCGCCTCTGGATAGATCGCGAGATCAGCGGTAATGGATGCCGCTGTTTCAACCCCGTAAAGAGGGAGAGCATGGGCAAGTATGATCATATAAATGAAAGCGCTCCGCTTCATGGACGGAACCTCCGGAACAACAGCCTGCCTATATATAACATAGTATATCTTCCGGTACGGTGTGTACCGTATGCT
>JAISVD010000011.1 GCA_031271875.1 Spirochaetaceae bacterium
TACCACCTTTTTTGTCATTATCTCCTGGACCGAAAGGGCGTCATCCCGGCAGAACCGGAGGTCTCGGCCGGTGATGATACCTACCAGTCTGTTCTCGCTGTCGATAACGGGCAGCCCCGAAACATGGAACCGCGCCATCAGCTCCTTGACGTCGGAAACGGTGGCATCCTCCATGACCGTGACCGGTGACTCGATGATCCAGTTGAGGTAGCGTTTCGCGTGGGAGACCTGCCGGGCCTGCTCCTCCGGGGGGAGGTTGCGGTGGATAACGCCGACGCCGCCTTCAAGGGCAAGGGCCACGGCCATCTTCTCCTCGGTGACGGTATCCATGGCGGCGGAGATAACCGGCACATTCAGCCTGATATTTTTTACCAGCACCGTACTGACATCAGTATCCCGGGGCAGTACCTCCGAATATCCGGGAACCAGCAGCACATCATCGTAGGAAAATGTTTCCTTTAATTCAATCATTTATTTGTACCTCCATCAAAATTTCTCTATATGAAAACGGCGTCCGCAAACAGACGCCGTTTTTTACCGCATAGTTATACTGTAGCCATCAGATTGCGGTACTTCCGGGCAAGGGAAACCGCTTTTTCCGCCGCAATGCCCCGATACCGTTCGGGATGGGCGAAAAAGGCCGCCGGGTCGGGGATACCGAGCTTTTCAAGCTGACCGGTGATCTTCGCGAACACATCGGGTTTTGATTTGAGCGCCTCATAAAAGGAAAGGCTCTTCTGTTCCGCTTCAAGGGTGATGGTGCGTATCACCTCGTGGCCATCGGACACGCCGGCCTCGGCAAGGAGGATATACGCGGGCTCGGCGAGAACCCCGCCCTTCACTTTTCCGCCGGCCTGGCTCAGGTTCTCCGCCATCCGTTCCCGGTCGGGGGTAAGACCGGAGACGACGCTCTTCATTCTGCCCGCAGCCAGGGTAAATCCCGCGAGGTAATCCGCGACAAAGCGCTGGCTCGCGGAATTGGTAAGGTCCCGCTGGTGCTCCGAAATCTGGTCCATATAAAAAGAGATGATCCGGGGTGAAAAAGCCTTCCAGAGACTCTTCACGTGTTCCGAATTCCAGGGGTTGCGCTTCTGCGGCATGGTGGAGGAACCAACCTGAGCGGCGCTGAAATACTCCTGCACCTCTCCGATCTCACTGCGCTGGAGGTTCCTGAGGTCATCGGCGAGGTTCGCGATAATCCCAAAGGCGGCATTTATTTCGAGCAGCAGCCGCAAGAGGTATTCCGGCTCCACCAGCTGGGTCGAATGTTCGCTCGGTTCAAGCCCGAGGAAGCCCAGATATTTCCGCTCCAGCGCCTCCGGATCCCGAACGATCATGCTGGCGGCATTATACGCCCCCACGGCTCCTGCGAGTTTGCCCCGGAGGTTTCCGGCAAGGCGCTGTATTTCAAGGATGGATTTACCGAGGCGGCTTACGTATTCGCTCATGGCGAACCCGAAGGTGATGGGAACCGCGTGCTGACCGTGGGTGCGTCCGACCTCAGGGGTCTCCGCTTCGGATTCGGCGAGGCGGCAGAGTTCGAGCTCCAGCTCCCTCAGTATCGGGAGGATGACATCTTTCACGCAGCCCCGAACCCGGAGGGACAGAGCTGTGTCGAGGATGTCCACGCTGGTTGCGCCGAGATGTACCAGAGGGGCCGCCTCTGCGGGGACAAGGGTTTTAAGGACATTTACCAGAGCGCGTATATTGTGGCGGGTCTTCTCCTCTTCGGCATACACCGCAGCGGGATCGATGTTCTCCGCGGCAGAGTCGAGTTTCGCTTCCAGAGCGGCATCTGACCGGCCCCGTACAGCGAGATGGGCCTTGACCAGGGCTATTTCAGCGGCGGCGCAGGCTTTTATCGAGGCTTCTTCGGAGATATATTCGGTAAGCTGTTCAAACAGCGCGGATTCTGAAACGGAATAACGGTGATCGATAGGTGAAATATTCAGAAAAATGTTTCGGGGTTCCATACTGTATTATGACGGAAAAGGAATTTCTTGTCAATGAAGGGTTTTTGGGGATACTGAAAGAAGGAAACCAGTGCTGGGACTGTCAATATTATACGATTTTTTTATAGCCCCAGGGACTGGCAGTATATCCTGATTGAGGAATAAGATGGCAGATTATAGGGCGATCACACGTATTGCCAGCAGGTTTGCAGGCTGACAGTTGTCACTAAGAAGAATATGCAAGAACCTGCTCTATTAAGGTATGCACTGTAGTTTTTAGTACAGTATCCTGATCTGCAGCGGAGGGGTTATCCAATATCCTGGCATGTGAAACTGCATCTGCCTGATATATCTTCAAAAAATCATATATGTGCTTTCTGTCGAGCCAGCTTTTTTCTTTACAATAATCAGTAATATGTTTTTTCAGCTCCCTGAGTACCCCTTCTTGTGTATGACATACAGAAGAAGGAAGTACAAAATGAATCAGAAACCAGATTTCAAAACATGGAAAAGACTCTGCAAACCAAATATCCTTATTCTTCGCTTGTTTATATAACTGCATAAACCGTTCAGGAGGATGAACTAATACATCACGATCAAAAACACACCAGATATAATCATATACATTTTCATTTTTTGCCTTGATTGCCTCATCAAGTATATAAACCGAACTGCTGTATTTAGCCAGTTTCGGTTTTATGGTAACCGTCCGTAATCTTTCAAAAGATTTCATCTGTGAAAAATATATCTGTTCTGTTTCTCCTTCAACAATGAGCAGTATAGTCGTATTGGGTTCTCTGATTCCTGTTTTTCTTGCCACTGTTTATTCTACCGAAAAATCAGAAATAAAGGGAATCGCACCGAATTTTCCCGCTTTATAGAGTTTTTTACGGGATGTCTCTTTTCGTATCCCTTTGTATTCAACAATACTACTGTATGTACTGCCGCCGTCTTCGGCTTTTTCCGCAAACCAGATACCATCATCGGTAAGCAATTCAGAATCGAGAAGGTCAAGATTGTGGGTGGTAAACAGCATCTGGGAACAGGTACTGTTTTCGAGAAATGTTTTCAGGAAGAACTCTGTCAGTTCCTGATGCAGGGATGACTCCAGTTCATCTATACAAAGCAGCCTCGGTGATTGAAGAAGCTCAAACAATGGACCTGCAAGTTCAAAGAAACGCTGGGTTCCCCGTGATTCTTGATTAAGGGGTAATTCATAA
>JAISVD010000014.1 GCA_031271875.1 Spirochaetaceae bacterium
CGGTATACAAGCCTTCCCGATTAAGATTCAGTTCCCTGACAATCTGGGCCATACCCTTTGAGCGGGCTCTATATCCGATTGTCTTGAAGAGGAATTCCGGGGCATTCTCCTCAAGGGCACCTTCAAGAAAAGTAATGACATCTTCTCTGGATTCAATGATTTCAGCAGGGTTCCATTTGCCGCTAATCAGCGCTTCCATAGAGATACACTGCGGCTTCATCAAGGAGCTTCCCGAGGATCACCACAGGAACTTCACTTTTTTCGGATTCAAGCTGTTTTCTCCAGACCCCAGCGGTATGTGCGCGGACCAGGCTGTTCTTATACGCAGCGGTACTGCTCCGCAGCTCATCGAAGGAGCTTTCAGCCGGAGCGATTTTTGTCTCCAGCATGTATACGGAAAGTCCGGTTACCACCCTGTTTTTGGATGATGGAAGAAGACCGGAGAAAACGGTCATCGACCGTTTGAACTCTTTTTTGAGGTAGAGAGCAAAACCGTAGTACCATTCAACCCAGGGCCGGTTTTTTACTCCCTTGTCTTCATGAAACTGCTCCAGAAGCGCGGCGGCGACGGTCTTCCGCTGGAGGATAAGGGCCGCCGCGAATCCCAGAACAGAGCGGGCATATACAGGGGGTTTCCGTTCGGAGACAAAATCGGCGAGGCGCTGCACTCCAGGGAAATCAGAAAGCAGTATGCAGGAGTCGCAGAGGAGCTTTACATATCGATAGGTAATCTGTTTCTGTTGGTATATTTTTTTTTCAAGGAATACCATAAGGGCAGGCCAGTCTTCAGCTTCCAGAATGGAAAACAGTTTCCAGTTGCGGATAAAGACCACATTCATGGCGATCATCATAACCGCAAAACAGAGACAGAGCCCCCAGCTGGTTTTGAGGAAATTAAGGGCAAAATCACGGTCCAGAATGAAAAAAGGAATACAAAAAATGGAAAGAAATATGACAATCAAGACGATATTAAAAATAATGAATACTGCTTTAAATTTCATGGGATATCTCCTCGGGACACTGATGTATGCATTGAGCATAGATCGGTATTTTCCGGTTCTCAGTGTAGAGATTCGCTCGGATCAGGTCAACCGATATCGGAAGCAGGCATAGACGTAAAAGACTATTAAGGAGTAGGAATATGAATACATTTAAAGTATCGGAAATGTACGACGGAATGTACTTTACCGATGATGTGATGCTGGAAAAGAATTTCCTGCTTATGACCAGCATCACCCCGGTAACGGAAAAATTTATCGGCGCCCTCCGCAACTGGAATTTCGAAGAGGTTTATTCAAACGGTACGATAAACAAAAACTTCCAGCTTTCCAAAACCAAAACAAAAACCACTATGCCGGTCAAACCCGAAGTCTCCGCCGCCCCGGTAAAGGAGGAGAAACACTTTGATTTTTTTCCGGCCATAGAAAACATAGATTCCGCCAATAATGAAGAAGAGCGCATCGAACTGGTAAAAGGGGTCTATAATGAATACATGAAATGGATAGACAGCCTGTTTACGCGGTATGCTACCCACAGAGAACTGGATCAGGCGGTCATCTCCGAACGGATCAAGGAGATGTGTATCTATATAAAGAACAACAGAAACTATATCCTCAGAATACAGCCGGAGCTTGAAATAAAAAACAACACCTTTCTCATCAGTCACACTATGCGTTCCACTGTATATGCCCTGGTAATAGGAATGCAGCTCCGCCTTCCCATGAGCAAGCTCATCGAGCTGGGGGTAGCCACAATTCTGCATGAACTGGGGATGATACGGCTTCCGCCCCAGCTGTATATGACCGACAAGCCCCTGACCCTGGCGGAAAAAAAGGCCCTTTTTACCCATCCGGTACTCGGATACAATATACTCAAGGACAAATCCTTTCCATTGAACATCTGTCTGGGAGTTCTGGAACACCACGAAAAGGAGAACGGAGAGGGGTATCCGAGAAAACTCACAGGGGACAGGATATCCCTTTACGCCAAGATTATCTCGGTGGTGTGCTCCTTTGAGGCTGTCACCGCGCCGAGAAAGCACCGGGAGGCCTATAATGAACATGAGGGTATCCTGGAAATGCTGAAAAATACGGGTAAACAGTACGACGACACAGTGGTGAGGACCCTCATCAATGTGCTCTCCCTGTACCCCATAGGCTCCCATGTACTGCTCTCAGATAACAGGATCGCCCTGGTAACCGATTCATCCCCCTCAAGCCCGAAATTTCCCACGGTGCAGCTTATTGCTCAAACAAATTCCGACGGGACCCCGGTTGTTTTGCAGACGGCGGAAAATGGTATCCACATTGTCCGCTCCCTTACCAAAAAGGAGGTCGAAGCTCTGTCCCCCAAAAAGGAGCAGAAACAGGAGGGCACTACCCCTTCAGATCCTCCTGAACAGAGGAACTGACGTTGTTTTCCTGAATTTCCCTGAGGATACGGAAAAGCTGTTTCATATCAATCGGTTTCGCGATATGGCCGTTCATGCCGGCGCTGAGACTCGCGGAGACATCATCACTGAACGCATGGGCGGTCATTGCGTAAACAGGAACCGTTCCGGCATCGAAGCGGGAGAGGGCGCGGAGTCTTCTGGTCGCTTCGTATCCGTCGATCTCCGGCATCTGCACATCCATGAGAATGACGGAAAAATATCCCTCCGAGGATGAACTGAATTGAGCCAGTGCGGCCTCTCCGTTGGAAGCGGTAACGATCTCTGCGCCCGTGTTTTCAAGCATCTCGATAATAATGTCCTGATTGATGCTCACATCATCCACCAGCAGCAGTTTCATTCCGGTGAGATCACAGAGTGCCCCGCCCTCCTCGTCGGCGTTTTCCGGGGAGAGTTCTTCGGTATATTGCTTCAGTTCCAGGGTAAAGGAAAATACGCTCCCCTCATTTTCCCGGCTTGAAACAGTGACCGTACCGCCCATCAGCTCTATGAGACTGCGGGAGATGGCAAGCCCGAGCCCTGTCCCCCCGAAACGGCGGGAGATCGATGTGTCCCCCTGGTAAAACGGCTGGAAGAGATTCCTCTTGAGTTCTTCGTTCATGCCTCTTCCCGTATCGTGAACACTGAATGTTATCTGTACGGTATCTCCGGAATTCCGTTCCGTCCTGATGCGGAGCGCCACCTTTCCTCCC
This sequence comes from Spirochaetaceae bacterium, assembly GCA_031271875.1. GTDB lineage: Bacteria > Spirochaetota > Spirochaetia > Treponematales > Treponemataceae > JAISVD01. The sequence goes on from JAISVD010000014.1 coordinate 3,142, forward strand.
TGGGGGGTAAACTTCACCGCATTTGAAAGAAAATTGAGCAGACACTGCTGGAGCCGCATCATATCTCCCACAAGAACAAGCGGCCCCTGTATCTCCTGTTCCACCGTAAAAAGGATACCCTTCTCATCGGCCCTGGGAATCATGATATCCCTGACCGCTGTTATGAGCGTATCCAGATTGAAGGGTTCATTGACGGGATTCATTTTTCCGTATTCTATCTTTGACATATCGAGCACATCGTTGACAAGGGCGAGCAGGTGTTTTCCCGCAGTATTGATCCGTTCAAAATAGGTTTTCCGTTTCTCCGCCTTTGCCGGATAGAGACCAAGCTGGCTCATACCGATAATCGTGTTCATGGGTGTCCGTATCTCATGGCTCATTCTGGCGAGAAAATCGCTTTTTGCCCTGTTCGTGGACTGGGCCTCTATAACGGCCTCCTTGAGCATAGTTTCATGGGTAAGCCGCTCGGTAATGTCATCGACGAAACAGGCTATCTCTATCAGCTGCCCCCTGCTGTCCCGGACAGCGCAGAAGTGCATATCCACCGGCAGAGTTGTTTCATTGCGGCAGCGGATAGTTGACATAAGCCGGCTGCCCTCTTTTGAACAGATTTTGATAAAATGTACAGGGGAAAAAAACTGTTTTTCTATTTTTTCGTCGCAGAGTTTAAAAAAAGTGATTTTATAGAGATATGATTTGTTGTACCCGCACATCTCCGCAAAGGCGTTATTCGCATAACGGATACGGCCATCGAGATTCATGATAATCACCATTCTGTTTGGGGAATCTATCAGGGCGGCCCTGCGGGACATTGTGCGTTCCTCTTTTTTGCGGGCAGTTATGTCGGAAAGCAGGATAGCGCAGGAATTTGTTCTGTCCCGGACGGAGATAAACCAGGGATAGATTACAGGAAAAAAAATGGAATTGATCCACTTTTTTTCACCCATAGTATTTATGATCTAGTATTCGGATTCAAGTCCGTCCGCGGCGGCGATATCCGTATACCTGCCGTTGAGAATCGCCCGGAAGGGTTCCCGTCTCCCCGAGATGACCCTGATATCGCTTACAATCCTGGTGGGGTCCGCAAACAGACGCTGGGCGGGGATACCGTACAGATCGCAGAAACCGCGGCTGATATATTCAAATCTGCGTTTTTTCATGTTGAATATGAGGAACGCATTATTCGTTTTCCTGGCCACGAGCTCAAGGAGCTGCACATTCCTGTCCCTGAACAGATAACCGGCGCAGATAAAGAGAATAAACAGAAAAAGAATGCATATTCCCGCAATACCCGTGACGGTGAGGTGTGAAACGGCAGTTGTACCGGAAGGATCGCCGCCCTGTCCGGCCACGATAAAAAATACGGAAAATCCCGCAAGTAGTCCCGCGACGGTTCCCATGCAGAAAAACAGCACCTTTCCCATATCTGTACCCATACAGGGTAAAGTATAAAATATTCCGCCGGGAAATTCAAAAAAGATA
>JAISVD010000015.1 GCA_031271875.1 Spirochaetaceae bacterium
TTTTTCAGGGCCGCCGCAAACCCGTGAATCTCCATCGGATTTGTATCAGCCGCCGCTTCCCTGTACATGTAGATGCCCTGCTTTACCTCTTTTGTACTGCCAAGCGTTGCCAGGGCAGGGGCCGTTATATTTTGGACCACGAAAAAATAAAATATCCCGCCGGTCACCGCTGAGAGGATGAGAAAAAGAATAATCCCCGATAAAAAAATGCCGGAAGCCTTTTCCATCTCCCTCACAGGAAACGCCCTGAGTACGGTCCAGCCTGTATCGCTGTTTTTTACATAATATCCCAGATACTCCCCGCCGTTGCCGGTGTAGCTGATGTATCCCTGATCCTCCCTGCCTCCGCGAAAAACCGCGGGATGGTTTACCGTGCCGGTTTCCGATGTCATTCTTCCCGACAGGAGCGAACCCGAATTGCTGTAGACGGCGAGGATCCTGCCTGTACCGGAGCCTGTTTCCTCAATAACTTCCGTAAACAAGGAGGAGTAAAAAGAGGATTGAAAGCATCCGATAAACTCATCGTTTTCGCTGTAGATTGGGACTGTATAATCAGCACAGTAGATACCCCTGTTTCCTCCGGTTACCGGCAGACATGTCTGCGCGGAAACAATATATGCCTCCCCCAGCATACATCCCCACGCATTCTGCCGGTCTGCGGGTTTCCGCTCCATGCCGATAGACTTCTCATCATTGCTCGCGATTATGGTGTAATCTCTGTTCATAAGCGTGACCGCGCGTATATGAGCTGAGCTGCGCCGGAATTTCCCTATAGTATCGAGAACAGTGGTCCGGATAAGATCGTACTCATTCTCCTGATACGGATACATGGTTACGAAGCGGCGTACCTCAGGAACTGATGATATGTCCAACATTGCCATATGCTGGCGCTGAAATGCATCGCTGATTATATCCGCTTCCAGCAGGGTCTGCTCTTTAAGCTCTTTTTTGAGGATCCCCGATGTACGGTTAAAGATAAGAACGCTCCCCAGAATGGCAGCTGTCAGGGCGGGAAGCAGCGTGTACAGAAATAGGGCAGGAAGCAGAAAACGGGTTTTTTTCAGGGAAAAAAGGGTTCCGTGCATACAATTATTCCTTAATCCGTCCGGACATGAAATTCCGTCCGGGGATACAGATTCGTGCAGTAAACCCGGTGAATTTTCACCTGGTGAATTTTCACCCCCTCCCTGATTTTTCCTTACACGTCTGTAGTAAGTATAAAATATACAAAGCAGTATTATCAAATTCGGAGAATGAACAGGAATAAACCTTCTTATTACCGAGTAAACCTTCTAGCCTTGATTGATTGACAGCAATCAAAAGAGGGAGTATTTTTATAGATAAGCTTTTTAGTATCAGGAGCGTCGAAATATGGAACCTCAACCACTCAAAGTTCGGTATAGACATTTATTCAAGGATCTGGCGGCACTTTCCCGGGCCGAAAACAATATTACGGAAGAAAATGTGTTTCAGCCCGCCAATAAGGACATTCTGAAGATCATTACCGGTATGCTTGAGGAAAATGTGCTTCCCGATTCGGAATTGCGCGGACAGGAACACCTCAGGGATTTCCTTTCCCGGGTAAAAGGGGGACAACGGGGGCTTATTCTCATGGAACATTACAGCAATTTTGATCTCCCCGGTTTTTATTATTTCCTCCAGGAGAAGGGCGGTGAAGCGGGCAGGGACATTGCCGACAGGCTTGTCGCGATTTCCGGACTCAAACTCAATGAGGACAACGCCATGGTAAGCGCCTGGGCGGAAGCTTATTCCCGTATCATCATATATCCCAGCCGGGGGCTCGCGTCGATTACCGATCCGGTAAAACACGCCGAAGAGGATGCCCGAAGCAAAAAGATCAACTTCGCGTCCATGCGGGTTATGGACAGGCTCCGCAAGGAGGGGAAGGTGCTCCTCGTATTTCCTTCCGGTACACGATACCGTCCGGGAAAGCCCGAAACGCGGCGGGGTGTCCGGGAGATCGATTCCTACATCCGTCTCTCCGATGTGATGATGCCGGTTTCGATAAACGGCAACTGTCTGCGCATTTCGGACAAGCCCGAAGATATGCTTGAAGATATGGTATATCAGGACACTATCATCATGGAGGCGGGGCCCGTGCTGGAGTGCAAACCCTTCCGGGAAGAGGTCCTCGATTCGGTTCCCGAGGAGATGGAAGACAAAAAACAGGCGGTCGTTGACCGGGTTATGGACATACTTCTTCAAATGCATGAAAAGAATGAAGCCGAACTGACTGCCCGCAGAAATTGCGGGTAATCCTGAGTACCGGTATTCTGAAGAGTATGCAGTATGATCCCGCCAATCCCCTGATTGTGCAAAGCGACAGGACAATTCTGCTCGATACCCACGCCGCCGCCGCTGATAAGGCACGGGCCGCTCTCATTCCTTTTGCGGAACTGGAACGCTCTCCGGAGCATCTCCATACCTATCGGCTCACACCGCTTTCGATCTGGAACGCCTCGAGCGCCGGGTTTTCTCCGGAACATATCTCGGATACCCTTGAGCGGTTTTCCAGATATCCCATCCCTCCTGTTATCCCCGCCTGGATACGGGAAACCGCCGGACGGTTCGGAAAGCTCCGTATCATCTACCGGGATGAAAACCTCTATCTGGTAACCGCGGTTCTTCCGATATTTCGGGAGATCGAAGCCTCAAAAGGGATGTCCGGCTATCTCCGTCCGGAACCTTCCATCACCGGGCAGGACGGGACGGAACTGTATGTTTTTGCCCTGCCCCTCATCTACAGAGGCGTGGTGAAGCAGGAGCTGCTCAAGCTGGGCTGGCCCGTATGGGACGAGGCTCCCCTTGTTCCCGGAGACCCCCTTGAGCTGGCCCTTCTTGAGGAGCGCCGGAGCGGCGGTCCCTTTATCATCCGGGATTACCAGCGGAACGCTGCGGAGGCGCTGGTGGGAGACATGCGTCCCGGCAGCGGATTCGGGACTATTGTGCTTCCCTGCGGCGCGGGCAAGACTATTGTGGGGATGTATATCATGTCCCTCCTCAAAACAAATACCCTCATACTTACCACGAATGTCTCCGCAGTCCATCAGTGGATGGCGGAACTCCTCGATAAAACAACCCTGACGGAAGAGGATATCGGCGAATACACCGGGGAGTCGAAGAATATAAAACCCGTGACAGTGGCGACCTATCAGGTGATAACCTGGCGGCCCGATAAGGATAGTCCGTTTCCCCATTTTCAGCTTTTCCGTGAGCGCGCCTGGGGACTCATTATCTACGATGAAGTACACCTGCTTCCCGCCCCGGTTTTTCGGGTGACTGCGGAACTCCAGGCGGTCCGGCGGGTCGGACTCACAGCGACCCTGGTAAGGGAGGACGGCAATGAGGGGTATGTCTTCAGTCTTGTCGGCCCCAAGCGCTTTGATGTTCCCTGGAAGGATCTGGAACTATCCGGCTGGATCGCCGCCGCTGAATGTGTGGAGATACGGGTTGACCTCGCTCCGGATCGTGAGATCGCCTACGCAACGGCAAATCTCAGGCAGAAACACCGCATTGCCAGCGAAAATCCCGCCAAAACCGGCATTGTTACGGAACTGGTCAGGATGCATCCCGAAGACAGGATACTCATCATCGGGCAGTATCTGAATCAACTGGAGGAGCTGGCGGAACTGCTTTCGGCCCCGATAATTACCGGAAAGACCCCGAATTCGGTACGGGACGGGATATACGCCTCCTTCAGGCGGGGGGAGATACAGACGCTTGTGGTATCCAAGGTGGCGAATTTCGCCATAGACCTTCCCGACGCTTCCATGGCGATCCAGATATCCGGCACCTTCGGCAGCCGTCAGGAGGAGGCTCAGCGGCTCGGCAGGATACTGCGGCCAAAGGAGCGGGTTTCCCGGTTCTATACGATAGTCAGCAGACATACGGTGGAGGAGGAATTCGCCGCCAACAGACAGAAGTTCCTTGCGGAACAGGGGTATGCCTATCGTATTCTTCATTTTCACGATATCGCCAGCCTCGCAGATGCTGCAAGCCTCGCAGATGCTGCAAGCCTCGCCGAAACGGAGTGCCTATGCCGGAACGAATTCTGAAATGGCGCGAGGCCCTGACAACACTGCCGGATCACCATTTTTTTGAATTGATGCGGATGTATCTCGGCGAGATCAGGACTCCCTTCAATAAGCAGAAGCTCATAGAGGAGCTCGGCGCATTTCTGCACAGGCCGGAAAACCGTGAAGCCCTTATCCGCCTGCTTGACGATATGGATCTGCTTGTGCTTGCCGCTGTGCGGGCGCTGTCCGTTCCCACTCAGGAGAAACTGGTCAAACTTTTTTCCGGAACCTTTCCCTTTGCGGTACTGTATGAACGGCTCCTCAATATGGAGGAGCGGCTCATCCTGTTTCGTATCAGGGAGGACGGGGAGAGTGTTTTCCACATAAATCCGTATATTTTCGATGATGTCGAACCCTATACCGGAATATCCCTCCTGCTTCCCGTGACTGCGCCGCCGGATTCCGGTCCGCTTCGGTTTTCGTCCCCGTTTCCCGATGATCTTACCCTCGGCTCTCTGCTGCCTTTTTTCATGCACACGAAAGATGCGGTTAAAAACGATGGGGTGCTGAAGAAACGGATCGGCACGGTGATCCGGGACGTTTTTCCCTCCCTCCTTGAATCACAGGATGTTCCCCGGCTTATCGATTCCCTGAAAAACCTGTTACTCCTCCGCCAGCAGCAGTTCAGCCTTGTTCCCGATATCGGACGCTGGTACTCCTTTGCAGGAGTTTCACCCAGAGACCGGTATCTCTACCTTGCGGCGGCCGCCTGCGGGCATGGTACCAGAGAGGCGCTGGTACAGAACGCCCGGCTGATTCTCGATATTGTCTTTTCCCTTCCCGAAACAGGGGGATTTACCGAATCGGCGCTGTACCGCAGTGCGTTTATCCAGCGTGAGCGGTGGAGTCCCAGAGACCACACCGGGCGGCCCTTCAGGCAGGGACGCTTTGCCGCCCTCCTTGAAAAGGAGGCTCTCCTTGGGGAACCGGCTTCTAAAGAAATGACTTCTTTAGAAGCCGGAGCCGTTCCGGGTTCCGGAGGGGGCAACCCCGCCGAGGGGGACCTGCTGGTAGAGAACGCGATAGCCTTCGGCCTTATTGTGAAGCGGGGCGATCTGTATTACCGTAACCCCTTCTTTACCGCAGGAGCGGGAGGTACGCCGGAATCGGTTCCGGCAGAAAGCGCTCCGGGGTATCTTCATGTTGACGGAGGGTTTTCCGTAACCATCTTTCCGGGTCTGCCTTTGGGGGCGCTGCTGGATGTGCTTGTCTTTCTGGAGGTGCTTTCCGTTGATACTGCAGGGCGGTTTGAGCTCACAAAACGTTCCTGCCTTTCCGGTTTTGACTGCGGCTTCACCCCCGATGAGATAATCTCCCGGCTTGAGAAAAAAAGCAGCCATTCTCTGCCCCAGAATATCGTCTTTTCTATAAATGAGTGGTATACTGGTTTTACCGCCGTTTCCCTGTATCACGGGTATGTGGTACAGGCTGAAGAATCCCGGCGGGTGGTGATTGAAAACAGCGGCCTGATTGCGCCCCGGATACGTAAAATCCTCGCACCGGGGATATATCTGCTGGATTTCGCTTCCCACGAGGAAGCGGTCGCTGCGTTCAGAATGGCCGGGATTGATTCCCTGGGGACGGTCAACAGTGCCCTTCCGCAGGAAGGCGTTCCCGGACGGGGCAGTGCGGGGATACTTCCCCCCCTGCCGGTCCGCAGTTTCGCGGGAGTGGATCCGGAGCCTGTACCCCGGAAACCCGGAGGAGAGGAGATTATCTCCTCCCTCTATAGAGCGGTGGATGCCATGAAGCTTCCCGGTGACCAGGCGGAAGCGCTCCGTTCCCGTATCTCCCGCAAGGTGGTGCTGAGTCCGGTACAGCTCCGCCCGGAATCCGTGCGGTTTGAACAGGTTGAGGCGGGGGGAATGGATTTTCTGGGGAAGGTCCGTGTGGTGGAACATGCGATAGCTTCCGCAAGCCTTGTTGAACTGAGTTATGATGATAACTCCAGGGATGGTAATCCCAGGGATAGTAATCCCGGAAGACGGGTCCTGCTTGGCAGCCCCGTAAAAATTGAAAAACGGGAAGGGGATTCCTTCCTTAAACTTATTACGGAACCCGAAGGACGGAGCGAGAATGTTTCCATCGGCAAAGCCTCCACGGTAAAGCGAATCCGGGGTTCTGTTTTCAAGGAACGGTCATGAGCAGAAAAATACATACGGTACTTTTTGATTTTGACGGAGTGTTGCTGGACTCCGGTTCGGACATTGCCGCCGCTGTCAATGCGGCGCTGATCAATTTTAATTGCGTTCAGGTCCCGGAAGCGAATATCAGGACATTCATAGGCAACGGTGCGGTCAGGCTGCTCGAGCGTTCTCTGGGGTACAGTCTGTACGGGCTTGAGCGGAACCAGTCTGTTGAGGATATTTCCCTGCCCGGGGATACGGAAAAAAAGGAGCATTTTGACAGAATTTTCCATGCCCTCTTTCCCTGGTATATCGAGTATTACCGCAACAACTGCACTGTTTATTCGACCCTGTACCCCGGTGTCCCGGAGCTTCTCGTGGAACTGTATGACCGGGGGATGAAGATGGGGGTGGTATCGAATAAACCCCTTGATCTCTCCCACTGTATTCTCTCTCATTTTGGACTGGAGCGGTTTTTCGGTTCCGTTGTAGGGCCTGAAAGTACGCAGCAGCTCAAACCTGACCCTGACGGGATACTTTTCGCGCTGAAGGAGCTGAAGGGATTTCCGGCGAAGACACTGATGGTGGGAGATGCGGATACCGATATTCAGGCCGCCCGCGCTGCGAGAGTCATCTCCTGCGCCTTTACCGGCGGATTCGGTGACCGTGAGGCTCTGCTTGCGGAAAATGCCGATATAATTATCGATTCCATGGGTGAACTTACAGGCAGCCGTATACAGGATTTGGGATATATATTGGGGGAAGCCTGAGCTGGATAGCCGTGCCTTTGCTGTTCCGGAGTCGTTTTAAAAAACGAAAAGGATTCTCGAACGTGATCCGTTCAGAATCCTTTTTATATGACAAACGTAACGAAATCAAAGGGCGGTCAGTAAAACGCTCTTTCGCCGGAGTACTGTCCTATTTCCACTCGGCACTGCATGTGATCTCACCCCGCAATGTAAGCAGCGCCGTGAGGGGCAGCCTGAAAAGCGCGTTTTTTCCCGACCAGGAAACTTCCGCCGCCGCCCCTTTAGCGGACGCCTTGGTGATTGTTCCGGGGAGTGAAACCGCCAGGGATATCACCGCCGATTCAAGCTCCCTGCTGAGGGTATTGCCATAGGTGACGGCGATAAGATCGGTATATTCACCGGGGGAAAATTCCTCTCCGGTAAAAAGAGGGGCCATCAGGAGCGCCAGATAATCCCCTGTTTCCGGAGGCATCAAGGCCACAGCCGCTGCCGCTGTTTCGGGGCTGATCGTTATGGAAAAGGCGTTTTTCTCCGCCGAAATAAACCTGAGCGCTTCGGGAAATGCGGTATTCAGGTTTCCCGATTCCAGGGTTATATCGATTCCTGTATCCGATGGAAACGAAAGCGCCGCCACCGTGAAGCCCGCCGCACTCATGCTTTCCCGGATTCCGGGGGCGTTAAAAAAAGAACCCGATTCCACCCCCAGAATGTTCCGCATGGCCTTCTCCATCGCCGGAGTGAGGGCGCTCCTGAAGGATATTGTTCCTGAGCTGTCGGGGCGCACCGCTACCGCCGCCTGGGGCGCACAGGCGGTAAAGATACCGCAGGCCGCACACACAGCGATGGTACAGAAAAAAAATGTTTGTATCTTCATAAAAAGCTCCCGCAGTGGCATCGGTTCACCTGAGATGTACAAGGGCCTCACCATAGAAGGTCTGTATCTCCCATTTCGTTACAGGGAAAACTGTAACCGTATTCCCGTTGAAAAAACAAGCCCCGCCGTAACGGCTCTGGTAAAGGGGAGGGCGCTTCCCCCGCGGCTGTTGAATACCGTATAGGAGATATCCTGATACAGCGAAACTCCAAAGTTTTTGTAGTTCAGAGAGGGGGTCTGCCATGATATGCCCATGATGCCGGGGAACATATCCGGTTTGAGCCGCTCGGTTCCCCCCGGCATATGGGGAGTTCCCATGGTAAAAATCGGCCCCGCATATATCCTGAGGCCCTTGCCAAAGGAGAGGCTGAACAGGAGCGGAATCTGGGTAACCCCGATATCGGGATCGAAACGTAATTCCACCCCGAACCCCGGCTGCATCTCAAATCCCGTGTAGACCGCATTGAACTGTACCGTGCCGCCCCGTACATTAAACCCCAGGCCCTTCCCCGGAAAGAAGTTCCACATCAGGGACGAGGAGAGTTCAAGTTTCAGGTTCAGCAAACTGTCGGTTTTGTCCGGCCCGGGATTACTGCCGCCGGGTGGGGAAGCCCCGGCCGCCGGGGTGCTATCGCTCCCTTTCTTTTCCCCTCCGGCATACTGACTGCCGCTTGGTATGATCCTGCCCGAACCTATATAGGTCCGCTTCCAGTAGGATTCATCGAGGGTCGAAATAATGACCCCCGTATAGGGCCCGTCGGAGGCCGAGTGGATAAAGCTCCTGCCGCCAAGAAAAATCCCTGCGTGGGTTACCCGGCCGCCGGAGCTGAAAAAAACCAGATCCCCCGGCTGCCGTTCTGCATCGTTTATGGCTGTTGCATAGGTGTGTATACCTGCGGCGGTTCTTGGAAGGGTTAGATTCAGGGATTCCCTTGCCGCCGTATAGATAAACCCCGAGCAGTCCATCCCTGCGGCGGTGCTTCCGCCGTACCGGTAGGGTGTCCCAAGGTATTTTTTACTGTGTTCTATAAAAGCCGTTCTCTCTGCCGAACCGTCTTTCTGTGCGTACAACCCCCAAAACATCAGCGGGAAACAGAACAGAAAGCATTGTGAAACTCTTCTCTTGGTACGAACAGACAGATTTTTAACAGATACCTTCACATCTCTCATTTCGGGATATTATATCTCCATTTTCTCTTTTCAGCAATACCCTCATTTTCAGAAAAAAAAATATATTTTTTGCAACCTTTTTGATATGAGATGTGTCATAATTACCTAACAGTATAATATAGTTATGAGGAACCCTATGAAGACAATGAACCAGAAAACACTGCCATGGAGTTTTCTTGACCAGTGGCGGGGAAAGGCGTTTAAAGGTGAATGGCCGACGATTCCGGAGATGTTCCGGATTACCGTGGAAAGATACTCTGAGCGCCCCTGTTTTACCGATTTCGATCCGGAAAAACAGACCCTGCTGTACCGGGAGGTGCTCGAAAAGGTGGAAATCCTCGCCCGGTGGTTGTGTTCCCAGGGGATCGAAAAAGGCGACAGGGTTGCCGTAAGCGGGAAGAATTCTCCCGAATGGACGACCGTATATCTTGCAACCCTCTTTGCGGGGGGGATTATCGTTCCCATAGATTACGGTCTCCATGACGCTGAAATTGAGAACCTCATAAAAGCATCTGAACCGAAAATTCTGTTCATCGATGAGGAAAAATTCGAGCATTTCAGTAAAACAGCCGGGAAGATGAATCTATACAGCCTGAACAAAAAACATCCGGATGTTTACGCGTATAACCTGAAAACCGACCGGCCCTGTACCCTTCCCCAGGCGTCCGAAGAGGATACCGCAGCGATTCTGTTTACCTCGGGGACCACCGGTATACCCAAAGGGGTCATGCTCAGCCATAAAAACCTCGTGTCCGACTGCTATATCGCTCAAACCAGGCTGACCATCTACAGTACCGATGTTTTTTACGCCCTGCTTCCGCTCCATCACTCATATACCATGCTTGCGGTATTCATCGAATCGATGTCCGTTGGAGCCGAGGTGGTATTCGGGAAGACGATGGCGGTCTCCCGGATGCTCAAGGAGCTCAGGGAGGGAAAGATCACCATGCTTCTGGG
>JAISVD010000080.1 GCA_031271875.1 Spirochaetaceae bacterium
CCAGCAAACACAACTGAAAACCTCTCCTCTCCAGCGATATATTCGATATGAGAAAGAACAGAAAAATAGTCGATGATGCTTACTATCATGTAACAACCCACATCAACAGGAACGATGGGTTCCTGTTGTCGAAACCAGCCAAAACCCTTTTCTTGAAGGTGCTCAAAGAAGCACAAAAAAAGTATCAGTTTATCATCAGAAATTTCACCATAATGTCAAATCACTATCACTTACTGATTAAGCCGATAAATGGAGAAAGCCTTTCGAGGATAATGCAGTGGATAAACGCAGTATTCGCGATGAGGATAAACAAACTGGTAGGAAGCACGGGGCATGTATGGGGACAGAGGTTTTTCAGCAAGGTAGTAGAAGGTCTCATAGGGTATCTCCGGGTGAGTAAATACATTGATGAAAACGCGGTAAAGGCAAAATTAGTGAACCAGGCGGAGGAATGGGAATATTGCGGGGTGTATTATCTGGTACAAGAGCGTCTGCGGAACTGAATACACATACCACATGAGGGACAGAGCTTTATCCCTGCTACATTCCTTTCCCTCTACCTATTGCGTTCCTGTTCTTCCAATTCGCGGAATGCCACTTTACCGACCCGGGTCATGGGCATTTTATCCACGAACTCGATACTGCGCGGACGTGAATAGGTGATAAGCTGGTTTTTGCAGCTCGCAATAATGTCCTGTTTCAGTTCTTCCGTCCCCTCATAACCGTCATTGAGTACGATATACGCCTTGGGTACTTCACACTGACTTTCATGGGGTATACCAATGACGCAGGATATGCGGACAGATGGATGCCTGTTAAGCACATCCTCAATCTGCGATGGATATACGGCTATGCCCGATGTTTTGATAACCCGCTTAGCGCGCTGTTTGAAATAAAAGAATCCGTCCGCATCCATGCAGCCGATATCTCCGGTATGAAGCCAGAGTCTGCCGTCGCTGTGTTTTTTGAGTACATCGGCGGTCGCGGCAGGATCATTGTAATAACCCAGCATGAGTGTCGGGCCGGATACGCAGATTTCGCCGTCTTCCATAACCGAACACTCCACCTCTGTCCCCGCTTTTACCACTTTAAGCCAGTTGTCCGGACACGGAATACCGAAGGTACGTTCGCGGTATTCGTTACGCGGCACTATGGCGCAGGCGGTTACCGATTCGGTAAGTCCGTACCCTTCACGTAACATGACACGTGAACCGCCTTTTCGCAATACCGCGTCAAACCGTTTTTTGATTTCCGGGCTCAGGGAATCACCTCCGCAGAATATGCCCTTAAAGGAATCAAGAGGGATCTTGTTGAATTTTGTATCCGACCCAAGCACATCAAACAGCGTGGGAACCCCCGCCATGAACTGGGGCCGGTATTTCTTTATCAGATCGGAGAGCGTCTGTGCCTTGAATTTCGGAACAAGAATACAGGTTCCGCCGTTTATCAGAATCGCATGAATACCGACCGCAAAGCCGAAACCATGAAACACCGGAAGAATCGAAAGCATTTTCTCATCCGGCATAATGGGACCGCCTGCGGCATTCATTTGCAGGGACAGAGCATTACGGTTCCGGTTTGACAGCATAATCGCCTTGGGTTCACCGGTACTGCCGCCGGAAAAGAGTATGAGAGCCATCTCATCAGCGCCGATGGGATCAGGCTTTTCCAGTTCAACAAACTCTGCACGGGATTCCAGTTCAGCCCAGTTCAAAACCCTATCGGAGTACGGAACCGCCTGTATCTTCCGGCCCTGGCTGAGGGAAAATCCGATTCCGGTAAAAAGTCCCATCTCTGTTTTCAGCGAGCACACGATAACTTTTTCGACTCCGGCGCTTGCCTGTATTTCCGCAAACCGGGGGTAAAACCCGTCAAGCGTGACAGCAGCTTTTGCAGAAATCAGTTTTGCAAAGGTTTCTATTTCCGCGGGCGCGGAGAGCGGATGAATCGGCGCGGGGATCGCTCCAAGCCGATTCAGCGCGTAAAACGTCACCACCGCCTGGGGAATGTTCGGCAGGCAGATAAGTACGATGTCGCCTTTGGCAATGCCAATCCGGGCAAAGGCACGGCTCATGTGTACAATCCGCCGGTCAAGGACAGCTCTCCGTGTTTTTTTGCCGAAAAAAAACAATCCCTTCGTGCCGGGGTATTGGTCACAGCTTTGTTTCACCATTCCGTACATGGAAAGATCGGGATAATGCAGCGTGCGGGGCGTTTCACCAAAATGATTGAGCCAGGGTTGCTTTTCATACATGATTGGTCACCTCTGGAAACACTGATTTATGCATCGGGCATACATCGGTGTTCACCTTATGTAATCGCCATTTTGCAATAATTCAATATGAATTGCGGAACAAAGTTCCGCCAGGAATTACGAAAAATGGCAAGGAAGCCGCTGAATAACGTCATCGAGACTTATTCAACGGCTTCCTCTCTTTCTATTCCGCCTTCAATTCACTTTCCGCGAGGCCGATCCTGTCCATCTCTTCCGGAGTCAATTCCAGCGGAACTTCAAGTTTTTCGGGGTTTTCGACCAGATCACGCACCATGTCAATCGCCCGGGCGCAGTAAATGCCGTCAGTTATTCGATCATCGTATGTAAACGTAACTTTTACCTTGTCCCGCGTCTGGACTGTTCCGTCCGGGCCGATAGAGTGTTTCCTGTGGATTTTTTTCCTATGGCGCAGAAAATACCGCAATTGCCTATTTCAAAGTTGTGATGGAACGGCGCGTCAATACCGACGCTGCCGACATTGGTAAAAAATACGGTCGTGTAAAACGGCAGCGAATCGATGACCGCCCGGGGAATCCCGTTGTTGTAGTCAAGAAATCTGATTACCCAGAAAAAGAACCTGATACAAAAACGCGGCAGATGAGAAAGAAAGGAATTGAGTTTTTCCGTACTTGTTCCGGAACCTTTCTTGAGGGATGAAACGTAATTATGAATTTTCGCGCAAAATCCTTCCAGTGATAGCAGCGGCGAAAACGACATGGTCACATTGATCTCTTCCCCTTCATCGCTCAAGTCCCGCTTCGCGACAAAGTTAAAAGAGATGTTGTTGCGTTGATAGAAGCGGTAACCCGATACAAAACGGTTTAACTTTGGCCGCTGCGCGATAATTCTGAGCGCCGCATAGAGAAGAATATAAAACATGCTGATTTTGGGAACGGCTGAATCCGCTTTTCTTTTTTGAACATACGCAAGGGTTTTGGTAACGTCAAATTCCTGTTCAAAAAAAATACAGGCATCGGAGCGCTTGGGCATCAGGTAGGGCATAAGCCGGGTAAAAAAATGCAGATTCTTTATATACGTCCCGTCGGGGCGTTTTTTCGTGAACAGCATGAAAAAAGCATAGCCCGATTTATATATCTGGTCAAGATTGTATCGCTGCTGTAAAAAGATATACACGGATGACAATATCGGGAAAAGACAGTATACTTTTTTTTATAGAAGATTTTTTCTTCTATAAAAGGAGGATTATACAATTATGGAAAAGCTCTTCAAGCTCAAAGAGCATAACACAACGGTCAAGCGGGAGGTACTTGCGGGACTCACGACTTTTCTGACCATGGCTTATATTCTCGCGGTCAATCCGTCCATGCTCGGTGAAATCGGTAACGGTATGACCCCGGGAGCTGTGTTTACCGCAACCGTTATCTCGTCGATTATCGCGACCGTGATAATGGCATTGGCGGCTAACCTGCCCGTGGCGCTGGCGCCGGGGATGGGATTGAACGCTTTCTTTACCTATACCGTGGTGTTCGGTATGGGATATTCATGGCAGACCGCCCTTACGGCGGTATTCCTTGAGGGAATTCTATTTGTCATTCTCTCGTTCTTCAACGTGCGGGAGGCGATTGTCAAGGCTATTCCGGCTAACCTCAAAAAAGCGGTTGCCGTCGGTATCGGTCTGTTCATCGCGCTTATCGGACTGAAGGGCGCGGGGATCATTGTGGGGAACCAGGCGACCCTCGTTTCCCTGGGAAACATCACCTCCGGCAGCGCCCTGGTGGCGATCATCGGGCTTATCATCACAATCGTCCTGTACGCGAATAACGTTCCCGGTTCGATACTGATCGGTATTCTCGCGACAACAATTGTCG